>NZ_JBFUKN010000048.1:0-44417 GCF_056400845.1 Mycobacterium sp. P4_H6
GGCGAAACTCGCGTAACCGTCGAAAAACCCCGCTCCCAACTACGGGTACGCGAGTTTCGCCCGGCCTGGGACGCGGGTCACAGCGCAGCTCAGCAGGTGTCATAGATAACCTAAGCTTTCGTAGTCATCTGTCCACGAAGTGGCTTACGCTGTGATTCATGGCAGCACGCACACACAGCGCCGACCCGCGCGCCGAGCGGGTCCGCACCCTCCTGCACGAGGCGGCATTCGCGCTCGCCCACGAACGCCCGGTCGATGAACTCACCGTGGCCGTCATCGTGGGCCGGGCGGGTGTCAGCCGGCAGGTCTTCTACCAACACTTCCGCGACCGCGACGACGCCGTCGCGGCGGCCTTCTCGGTCGCCTTCGGACAGGCATGCGCCGATAACGGCGGCGACGCACGGGTGCGCATCATGCGCCTGTTCGATTTCGCCGGCGAACACCGCGCGATGTACCGCAATGTGGTGCCCAGTTCGGTCACCCAACGGGTGGTCAGCGCCTTCCGCGCCGAACTCGCCCCCGCCTGCGCCGAGATCGCACGGGCGGGCACCGGCCCTGGGGGCACCGTGACGCCGATCGCCGGACTGACCGTCGAAGCCGTGACCCGCTTCCTGGTGGGCGGCTTCATGGAGGTACTGCGGTCCTGGATGGAGGAGCCCGAGGCGCGCGACGCCCGAGACCTCCGCGACCGTGTCGCCGCCGCCTTCGACACCGTCAACGCGCTTCTGACGCTGCCCGACACCGCTGGGAGGGCATGACATGGGCAAGCACAACGGCCAGACCACCGCACCGTCCATCCCGACAGGACACGGGATCACCCGCACCCAGGTCCGCCATGTGGTGCTGGCCATGGTCACCTTCACCCTGCTGGTGCTCGCGATGATCGCGAGCTACGCCGGCGCCTTCGCCAAACCCACCCTGCACCACCTCGACATCGCCGTCGCCGCACCGCAGCAGATGCTCGACGCGCTCGACACGCGCTCCGAATTGGATGTGACCGCCGTCGGTGACGACGCCGCGGCCCGTGCCCAGGTCCTCGAACGCAAGGCCGACGCCGCGTTCGTGGTCCAGCCATCGGGACGCCTCGATGTCTATGTCGCGGGCGGCGGCGGGCGCAGCGTCGCCACCGCCGCCGAGACCGTCGGACGYGCAACCGCGACCGAGGCCGGCCTGGCACCCGTGGTGACCGACATTGCGCCGACGTCGGCGGGCGACCCGTCCGGCACCGTCGAGTTCTATGCGGTCATCTTCGTGTCCATCGGGGCCTCGGTCGGTGCCGCCGCGTTCGGCCGGTTGGTCGGCGCGGTGCGGCGGCCCTGGACGCTGGGACTGCGCACCCTGACGCTCTCGGCCTACTCCGCGCTGCTGGCCGGCGTGGTGACCGTGTACGTGGACGCCGCACTCGGCGCGCTGACCGGCCATCCCTGGCAGGTGTTCGGCGCACTGTGGCTCTACGCCATGGCCGTCGGCGGCGCCGTCACCGGGGTGGCCGCCGCGTTCGGGACGGCGGCGGCGATGGCGGTGACCGCATTTCTGGTGGTCGTCGGCAACGCCGCTGCCGCCGGACCGATCGGGCGGCCGCTGCTGTCGGGTTTCTACACGACTTTCAATCACGTCGTTCCGCAGGGATCCGGGGTCTCACTGCTGCGCAGCATCGAATACTTCGGCGGCAACGGTGCGTTGACACCGCTTGGGACGCTGATGATTTGGGCCGCAACCGGCTGCATCCTGGCGGTGCTGGCCACCACCTTGCGAATGCCCGGCACCAAGCAGTTGTGGCAACGCATCGCCACCCGCACCTGAGGACAACTATCGTTCTCGCCATGAGCGAGCCGTACTACGACCTCGGGTCCTATCACCGGCCGATCGACACCACTGCCCCGCAGGCTCAGATGTGGTTCGACCGCGGATTGGTGTGGGCCTACGCGTTCAATCACGAAGAGGCCGTGCACTGTTTCGAACGGGCCCTCGAACTGGATCCCGACCTCGCCATCGCCCGGTGGGGCATCGCCTACGCCGTCGGCCCGAACTACAACAAGGCGTGGGACGCGTTCGACCCGGTCGAACTCGCGGTCTCGCTGGCCCGCGCCCGGGCGGAGCTGGCCGCCGCGGCGGGCGGCCGGGCATCGGCCACCGAGCGCGTGCTCATCGATGCGCTGGCGACGCGCTTCCCCACCGACGACCCCGATGACGCGGCAGCGCTCGCCGCGGGCCACCTCGCCTACGCCGAGGCCATGTCCGCGGTGGTGCAGAGCCATCCCGATGACGTCGACGTCCAGGCCCTGACTGCCGACGCCCTGCTCAACGTCACCGCATGGGCGTTGTGGGACAGCGCGACCGGGGATCCCGCGGAAGGATCCAGGGTCATCGAGGCCAAGGCCATTCTCGATGCCGCCCTTGCCACCCCGATCGGGCGTGCGCACCCCGGCGTACTGCACCTCTACATCCACGCCATGGAGATGTCGGCGCACCCCGAGGAAGCGCTGCCCGCGGCCGATCTGCTGCGCGATCTGGTCCCCGACGCCGGGCACCTGCAGCACATGCCGAGTCACATCGATGTGCTCTGCGGCGACTACCGAGCCTCGGTGATCGCCAACCACGCTGCGGTGCGGGCAGACCGGAAGTTCGTCGAACGGTCCGGCCCGCTGAACTTCTACTCCCTCTACCGCGCGCACGATCTGCACTTCGTGGTCTATTCGGCCATGTTCGAGGGCCGGTTCCAGGTCGCCGAGGATGCGGCCGCCGAGCTCGCCGGCCAGCTGACACCCGAGCTGCTGGCCATCGAATCACCACCGATGGCGGACTGGCTGGAGGCGTTCGTCCCGCTGCGGGTGCACGTCCTGGTGCGGTTCGGCCGGTGGGACGAGCTGACCGCCCTGCCCCTGCCCGCGGACCCGGACCTCTACTGCACCACCACGGCGACCATTCACTACGGACGCGGTGTCGCGCACGCCGCGAAAGGCCAGTTACCTCAGGCGCATGCCGAACAGGAGGCGCTGGCTGCGAGCTACGCGCGTATCCCCGATTCCCGCTACCTGTTCAACAACACCAGCCGCGACATCCTCGCGGTAGCCGTGGCCATGCTCGACGGCGAAATCGCTTACCGGGAAGGACGATTCGAGGAAGCGTTCAGCCATCTGCGGCGTGCCATCGCACTGGACGACGCGCTGCCCTACGACGAGCCGTGGGGTTGGATGCAACCGACCCGGCACGCCTACGGGGCCCTGCTGCTCGAACAGGGACGGGTCGAGGAGGCCGCCGGCGTCTACGCCGCCGACCTGGGGCTCGACGACACCTTGCGGCGTTCGTGCCAGCACCCCGGAAACGTCTGGAGCCTGCACGGATACCACGAAAGCCTGCGCCGCCTGGGCCGCGACGAGGAGGCCGACGTCATCGCCGCGGAGCTCGACGTGGCGCGGGCACGGGCCGATGTTCCGGTGCTGGCGTCCTGCGCTTGCCGGCTGGAGGTCACAAACCAGCCGACCCAATGTTGCGATTGAATGAATTTGGTTGCCTCTCAACGTGTCATGCCACCATTTGCGGTGGTGAGGGCTACTGTTGGCGGCAGAAGCGA
The DNA here is from genome assembly GCF_056400845.1 of Mycobacterium sp. P4_H6. Classification (NCBI taxonomy): domain Bacteria; kingdom Bacillati; phylum Actinomycetota; class Actinomycetes; order Mycobacteriales; family Mycobacteriaceae; genus Mycobacterium; species Mycobacterium sp. P4_H6. The sequence continues at coordinate 3,575 of NZ_JBFUKN010000048.1, forward strand.
TACGGGGGGCTTGCACACATCTGGGTGAGGTGCTGCCCTCCGCTGTGGAGAGGACGCCCGATGACGTGCGAACGCCATGTAGAAGAACCCTTGTTCGCCCTTGTCCGGATGATCCGGGGTGCCGTCGAGGACCCCGTTCGTTCGGCCGGCGGCGACGATCATGACCTCGAGGCGATCGCCGTCGCGGCGGCCTACGCGGCATGGTGCTGGGGGTCCGCCCCGACCGCCGATGCCGAGCCTCCCGGCCTGGCGAGCATGCCCGCGTAAACTGCCGGTGTGCCGATCAGCGACAAAGACCTGCAATATCTGCGCCGCTGCGTAGGACTCGCCCGCACCGCCCACGAGGGTGGCGATGAACCGTTCGGGTCCATCCTGGTCGACGAGTCGGGCAGTGTGCTGTTCGAAGATCACAACCGGGTCCAGGGTGGCGATGCCACCCGACATCCCGAGTTCGCCATCGCGCGGTGGGCCGTCGAACGCCTGACACCGCAGCAGCGCGCCACCGCGGTGGTGTACACCTCCGGTGAGCACTGCGCCATGTGCTCGGCCGCGCACGCCTGGGTCGGCCTCGGCCGCATCGTCTACGCGACCTCCTCGGAGCAACTGAGCCGGTGGTGCACCGAGTGGGGTACCCCGCCCGCGCCGGTCGCCGCACTCCCCATCACGGTCGTCGCGCCCGGCATCCCCTGCGACGGGCCGGCACCGGAGTTGGAGGACGACATGCGAGCACTCTACGAAGCGACGTTCCGCCCGTGACCGATCCAGGCTGGGTGCAGCACGTCATCTGGTGGCAGATCTATCCACTCGGCTTCGTCGGGGCGTTTCCCTCCGAAAAGCCGCCGACCGCCGATGAGCACCGGTTGCTGCGCATCGTCGAATGGCTGGACCACGCAGTGGAACTCGGCGCCTCCGGGATCGCGCTGGGCCCGGTATTCGCTTCCCGGACCCACGGCTACGACACCACCGACCACCTGCGTATCGACCCGCGCCTGGGCGACGAGGCCGACTTCGACGAGTTGATCGGCGAATGCCACCGGCGCGGACTGCGGGTGCTGCTCGACGGCGTGTTCAACCACGTCGGCACCGATTTTCCGCGCTACCGCGATGCTCTGGCGAACGGCCCCGATGACTGGTTCCGCAAAAGCCGCAACGGTTTTGCCACCTTCGAGGGCCACGGCGAACTGATCGCCCTGAACCATGAGAACCCCGATGTCATCGCCTACACGATCGAGGTCATGGACCACTGGCTCGGACGCGGAGCCGACGGCTGGCGCCTCGACGCGGCCTATGCGGTGGCCCCGTCGTTCTGGGCCGCAGTACTGCCCGAGGTGCGCCGCCGGCACCCCGATGCGTGGTTCGTCGGGGAGGTCATCCACGGCGACTACCCGGCGCAGCTGCGTGCGGGCACGCTGGATTCCATCACCCAGTACGAGCTGTGGAAGGCGATCTGGAGCAGCCTCAACGACGGCAATTTCCACGAACTCGACTGGGCCCTGCAGCGGCACAACGAGTTCCTGGACACCTTCGTCCCGCTCACCTTCATCGGCAACCACGATGTCAGCAGAATCGCCAGCCAGCTGACCGATGTGCGGCACGTGGAACACGCATTGGTGCTCCTGCTGACGACCGGCGGGACGCCGAGTATCTACGCCGGCGACGAATGGGCGGCCCACGGCGTCAAGGAGGAACGCGTCGGTGGCGACGACGCGGTGCGCCCCGAATTCGGGCATCCGCAGCCGGGCCCGCACGACATTCTGTCGCTGCATCAGTATCTGATCGGCCTGCGCCGCCGGAACCCGTGGTTGCACACCGCGACCACCGAGTCCCTGCAGCTGACCAACACGGGCTACATCTACCGCACCAGCGCCGGCGACCGCGCGCTGGTGGTCGCGCTCAACATCGACGACGAGCCGCTGTCGGCGCAGTTACCCGACCCGGGCCACRTCGTCGCCGGTTCCGGCGCCCCACCCGCCGAACGGGTGCAGCAGCTCGTGGTGCCCGCACACGGTTGGGTGATCGTCGACGCCGGATGATCCGGCTCGATCAGCCGGGCGTCTCGTCACACTCGGACCACGTGTAGTGCTGTTCGGCCGCCGTTCCGCCACCGAGCATGAAGGCCCGATGGTGGCGGTCGGCCCGGCCGATGGCTGCCATCCAGGTGAACAGGGTGCTGACCCGGTTGCTCAGCCCGGTGAGGAACGCGATGTGGATGAAGCCCCACCCCAGCCAGCCCGCGAAACCGGACACCCGGACGGGCCCGACCTGCAGCAGCGCGTTGCCCCGGCTGATGTAGGCCGCCGATCCCAGATCCCGGTAGCGGTAGCGCTTGCGCGGTTTGCCATCGAGGTCCCGGCGCACGCAGGCGGCCACGTGCAGCCCGCCCTGCATGGCGTTCTCGGCGACGCCGGGTAGGTCGTCGCGGCCGACCAGATCTCCCACGATGAAGACCTCGGGGTACCCGGGCACCGAGAGATCGGGTTCGACACTGATCCGGCCGGCGCGGTCGGCCTGCGCCCCCAGCACTTCGGCGACGTGCCGCGCGAACGGCACGGCCTCGACACCGGCGGTCCACAACACGGTGCGCGCGGCGAACTGTTCGGCTGCCCCACCGGACTTCGGCGTCACGGTCACCCCGTCGCGTCCTACATCGGTGACGTGTACACCCATGTGCAATTCGACTCCGAGCGCCTCCAAGGTGCGGGTGGCCTTGCCCGCCAGGCCCGGAGCGAAACTCTTGAGCACCCGGTCGCCGCCGTCGAACAACAACACCTTGGCGTCCTCGGGGGCGATGCTGTGGAACTCGTTGGCCAGCGTCCTGCTGGCCACCTCGCGGATCTGCCCGGCGATCTCCACACCGGTCGGTCCGCCACCGGCCACCGCGAAGGTCAGCCAGCTGTCCCGTTCGGGCCCCGGGGGCAACGTCTCGGCGATCTCGAAAGCGGTGAACAACCGTTGACGGATGCACAAGGCGTCATCGAGTGTCTTCATTCCCGGCGCCCATTCGGCGAAATGCTCGTTGCCGAAATAGGACTGCTTCATGCCCGCGGCCACCACCAGGACGTCGTAGCCGACCGTGAAGGTGGTTTCATCGGGACGCATGGCGGTGACGGTGCGGGTGCCGGGGTCCAGCCGGATCGCCTCGCCCAGCAGGGTGGTCACATTGCGGTGGCGTGAAAGCTCTTCACGCAGCGACCGGCTGATGTGCCCGATGCTCAGCGTTCCGGTGGCGCATTGATACAGCAGCGGCTGAAAGATATGGCCCGCGCCGCGGTCGAGCAGGGTGACATCCACGTCGTGTCTGCCGAGCCTGCGCGCACAGAACAGTCCGCCGAATCCGCCGCCGATGATGAGCACCCTGGTGCGTTCGTCGCTCATCGCTTCGAGGGTAGCTGCATCGCGGGGGCCGACGGCCGGCATCCGCCAAGCGGAGCGCCACCGCTCGTCGCCGGGATAGGCTGCCGAATTGATGCCGACCACGATTGCGCCCGGCGACCTCGACGCGACAGCGTCGACACCGCACCTGAGCCGGCGCCACCTGTTCTCCCGAGCCAGTATCCAATCCAGACTGCTGTTGATGTTGCTCGCGACCAGCGTGCTGTCGGCGGCGATCGTCGGCTTCATCGGATATCAGTCCGGTCACGAGTCGCTGCGGGAGTCGGTGTTCGACCGGCTGACCGAGATCCGGGAGGCGCAGACACGGACTCTGGGCATCGGCGTGGCGGATCTGAAGGACTCGTTGGTGATCTACAGCCGCGGCGCGACGGCGACCCAGGCGCTCCAGGATTTCACCGCCGGCTTCGACCAGCTGGCCGACGCCACGATCAACCCACAGCAGCAACAACGCCTCACCGACTACTACACCGGACCGTTCGCGCAGAAGGAAAAGGAACAGACCGGCAACGAGATCGATGTGGCCGCGCTGCTGCCCTACGGCAATGCCCAGCGCTACCTGCAGGCCCTGTACACGACGCCGTTCACCGACGACCAGCAGTCGATTCTGTTCGACGACGCCGGTGACCGCAGCGCATGGTCGGCGGCGAACGCGAAGTACAACGACTTCTTCCGCGAAATCGTCACCCGCTTCAAATACGAGGACGCGCTGCTCATCGACACCCGCGGCAACATCGTCTACACCGCGAACAAGGGTGTCGAACTCGGCAGCAACATTCTCAGCGGCCCCTACAAGGGCGGTAACCTCACCGAGGCCTACGTCAAGGCGATGCAGTCCAACGCGGTGGACTACGTGGCGATCACCGATTTCGGTGAATACCAGCCGGCACCCGCTCCCACGGCGTGGCTGGTGTCTCCGGTCGGGGACGCCGGCCGCGCCACGGGCGTGCTGGCCATGCAGTTCCCCATCTCGAAGATCAACCGGTTGATGACGGTGGACAAGCAGTGGGAGGCGTCCGGGATGGGCCGGACCGGAGAAACCTACATCGTCGGGCCGGACGGCCTGATGCGCTCGGACTCACGGCTGTTCGTGGAGGATCGCGAAGCGTTCAAACGCGCCGTCATCGAGGCCGGGACGCCCCCGGAGGTCGCGGAGGACTCGCTTCGGCAGAACGGCACCACCCTGGTGCAACCGGTCGATGGTCCGTCCGCCGACAGCGCCCTGCGCGGTGAACGCGGCACTGTCGTCACCGACGACTACCTCGGGCAGCAGTCGTTGCAGGCGTATGGACCCGTGGAGATCGAGGGGCTGCACTGGGGAGTGATCGCCGAGATCGATACCGCAGAGGCGTTCGCGCCGGTGTCGGCATTCACCCGCACCCTGGTGCTGTCCACCGCGGCGATCATCTTCGTGGTCTCGATCGCGGCCATGCTGCTGGCGCGGTTCTTCGTGCGACCCATCCGCCGGCTGGAAGCCGGAGCCAGACAAATCAGCTCCGGGGACTACGGCGTCACCGTTCCGGTGCTGTCCAGAGATGAATTCGGCGATCTCACAGTGGCTTTCAACGACATGAGTCGCAACCTGGCCATCAAGGAAGATCTGCTCAACGAGCAGCGCAGTGAGAACGACAGAATCATGCTGTCCCTGATGCCGGAGACGGCGGTGGCGCGCTATCGCGACGGTGAAGAGACCATCTCCCAGGATCATCAGGACGTATCCGTCATCTTCGCCGACATCGTCGGCCTGGAGGAACTCTCGGCGGAGCTGAGCTCCGAGGAGTCGCTGGCCATCGTCAACCGGTTGGTCCGCCAGTTCGACGCCGCGGCCGACAGTCTCGGGGTGGAACATATCCGCACCCTGCACAACGGGTATCTGGCCAGCTGCGGATTGAACGTACCTCGTCTCGACAATGTCCGGCGCACAGTGGATTTCGCGATGGAGATGCAGCTGATCGTGAACCGCTTCAACGGCGAGACCGGCAGCGCGCTCACGCTCCGGGCCGGTATCGACACCGGCACCGTCACCAGCGGCCTGGTGGGGCGCTCGACCCTGGCCTACGACATGTGGGGCGCCACGGTGGATCTGGCCAACCGGGTGCAGACCGGCTCGGATCAGGGCGGCATCTACGTCACGGCCAGGGTGTATGACGCCCTCGGTGAGGAACACCGGTTCGTCCAGACCGGGGAGGTCGTGGGAGCCGACGGGGCCGAGCCGGTGTGGCGGCTCGTCGAGACCCAGCCGTGAACGAGATCACCGGAGCGCCATGGTTTGCCTGGGCGGTGGGCATCTCCGTCGGCCTGCCCCTGACGATCGTGCTGCTGACCGAACTGCGCAACGCACTGGTGCGCAGAGGAAGCACGCTGGCTCGCGCGGTCGGACTGCTGCGCAATTACATCCTGCCGCTGGGCGCACTGTTGCTGCTGCTCACCAAGGCCAACGAGGTGTCCGCGAATGCCACGCCGGTGCGGATCATCGCCACGGGGTTCGGATTCGTCGTTCTCATCCTGTTGTTGTCGGGGCTGAACGCCACCCTGTTCCAGGGCGCTCCCGACGACAGCTGGCGCAAACGCATGCCCTCGATCTTTCTGGACGTGGCCCGCTTTGCGGTGATCGCCGTCGGGCTGGCCCTGATCTTTTCCTATGTATGGGGCGCCAACGTCGGCGGTCTGTTCACCGCGCTGGGCATCACGTCCATCGTGTTGGGTCTGGCGCTGCAGAATTCGGTGGGCCAGATCGTCTCGGGTCTTCTGCTGCTGTTCGAGCAGCCGTTCCGCCTCGGTGACTGGCTCGACACCCCGAGCGCGCGTGGACGTGTCATCGAGGTGAACTGGCGCGCAACGCATATCGACACCCGTAGCGGCATGCAGATCATCCCCAACTCGGTGCTCGCCGGTGCGTCGTTCACCAATCTGAGCCGGCCGGCCGGTCAGCACTCGATCACGGTGCGCTGCGTGTTCGGTGTGGAGGATTCACCGGATGTGGTGTGCGCCCTGCTGGCCCGGGCGGCCAATGCGCTACCGCACCTGCGTGCCGGTGCGACGGCCACCGCCGTGTACAGCGGTGGGCTGGACTACCAGGCCTCCATCCCGCTGCGCTCCCCCACCGATGACGTCGCCGCCAGGGCGACGTTCCTGCGCTGGGTCTGGTACGCATCGCGTCGGGCCGAGCTTCATCTCGATGAGGCCGATGACGATTTCGCGACTCCGGAGCGGGTCGCTGACGCCATGACGATCGTGGCGTCCAGCCTGCGTCTGAAGGGTGCCGAGCTCGACGATGTGACGTCCCGGGTGCGGCTGGCGCGGTACGGCGCCGAGGAGTCCATTCAGTCACCCGGTCAGGTCCCGACCCGAATGACGTTCATCGTGCAGGGCCGGGTGAAACTGACGGCGGTGCGTGACGACGGCGTGATCGTCACGGTCCGCACGGCCGAGGAAGGCGACTTCCTCGGCCAGACCACGCTGACCCGGGAGCCCGTTGCGACGGGCGCGTATGCGCTCGACGAGGTCACCGTCGTGCAGATCGACCGGGGTGACCTGGAGCAGCTCGTCGCCCGGAAACCGGTGCTGCTGCAGGAATTCGGCAGGGCCATCGAGGAACGCCAGACCGCCGTCCGGCAGGCGCTGTCCGCGACCGACTGAACACCGGTGTCGGAGCTGGTCTCGACTCCGAGTCGCAATCGTTAGCAACCCGCGACCACACCACGCCGCGCTGTTACGCGTGTGACTGCTGAGGCGCATGTTCAACTACCTCACGAAGAAAGCAGCGGCGCTTGCTTAACACGTGAAGAAAGGTGGGTTGGTTGCCGTTATGAAGTTCATCAGAAATATCCGAGGCGGAGTGCTACGCAGGGCGGCGGTGGTCGCCGCTTCAGTCCTGGTGCTGCCCGGGCTGATCGGCTTCGCCGGGGGTTCGGCGACCGCTGGAGCGTTCTCGCGGCCCGGCCTGCCCGTCGAGTACCTGGACGTGTTCTCCCAGTCCATGAATCGCAACATCCGGGTGCAGTTCCAGGGCGGCGGGCCACACGCGGTCTACCTGCTCGACGGTCTGCGCGCCCAGGACGACTACAACGGCTGGGACATCAACACAGCCGCATTCGAGTACTACTACGAATCAGGTCTGTCGACCGTCATGCCGGTCGGCGGCCAGTCCAGCTTCTACACCGACTGGTACCAGCCCTCGAAGGGCAACGGGCAGAACTACACCTACAAGTGGGAGACGTTCCTGACCCAGGAACTGCCCACCTACCTGGAAGCCGCCAAGGGCGTGTCGCGGACCGGCAACGCCGCGGTCGGCATCTCGATGGCCGGCAGCGCGGCGCTGACCTACGCCATCCACCACCCGCAGCAGTTCATCTATGCGGCAACCCTGTCGGGCTTCCTGAACCCGTCCGAGGGCTGGTGGCCGATGCTGATCGGTCTGGCCATGAACGACGCCGGTGGCTTCAACGCCGAGAGCATGTGGGGCCCGTCGAGTGACCCGGCCTGGAAGCGCAACGACCCGATGGTCAACATCAACCAGCTGGTGGCCAACAACACCCGGGTCTGGATCTACTGCGGCACCGGCACCCCGTCGGATCTCGATGCCGCCGGAAACGCCGCCAACCTGATGGCCGCCCAGTTCCTTGAGGGCTTCACGCTGCGCACCAATGTCGCCTTCCGCGACAAGTACATCGCAGCCGGTGGCACCAACGGTGTGTTCAACTTCCCGCCGAACGGCACCCATAGCTGGGGCTACTGGGGCCAGCAGCTCCAGATGATGAAGCCGGATATCCAGCGTGTGCTGGGAGCTCAAGCCGTCGCCTGATGAGGGCTTGAGCCACCAAAACCCAGGGAGCCTGCCGTACCCCCCGAACGGCAGGCTCCCTGCTTTTGTGTGTTCGGGGGGCCCGGTCAGGTCGGTTGCACCTGAGCGCCGCGCGCGTCCTCTGCTGCGCGGCGGCGCAGTTCGATGGCTTCGCCCAACATCCTGGCCAGCTGCGGATTGCTCTGCACCACAGAGCTGATGGTGCGTCGGGGAATGGCGAGCAAGGTGGTGTCGGTCAGCGCGACCGCCCCGGTGAGGACCGGCTGACGGGTCAACGCGGTGGTCCCGATGTAATCCCCCACCTCGAGTCGCCCGACGGCAACCTGCTCGCCGATGTCGGTGATCACCGTCAGCTCCAGTTCCCCGGCGACGATGAAAGCAAGCGCATCCGGTACCGATCCGACCTCTTGGACGACCTCCCCCTGGCAGTAGATCAGCTGACGGCTTTCGGCGATCATGTCGGCGACGGTCTCCTCGTCGAGGCCCAGAGCCGACGCGATCCGACGGGGGTGGGCGGCGATGTGAGTGTCGTCGACGAATCCGCCGTCGGCTTCGTCGAGATGCAAACCGGCGCGCCGCGCCGCMTACCAGGTCCGCTGCAGCAGCGCATTTTTGGTCGAGCCGTCCTCGGCGGGTGATCCGATCGGCACCGACACCCGGTATTCGCCGGCGCCCAACGCGGATACTCGCGAGTCGACGTCGGCCAGTTTGGCGGGAAGGGCATCGGCGACGGCCCTGAGGGTCTCGACGACGGTGCCCGGCCGGTCATCGGCGGCGAACGCGAGTGTCGCGGTCGTATAAAAAGCGGCACCGTGCACGCGACTGAGGTTGGTGAACGACGCGCCGGCCAACGTCGCGTTCGGGACGATCTGGATGCCGTTGCCGGTGTCGATGTGAATGGAACGCCAGTTGACTTCGAGGACACGACCTTTCCCCGACGGGGTGTCCAGCCAGTCTCCGATGCGGAAGGGCTGTTCGAAGAGCAGGAACAGCCCGGCGATGACCGGGCCGACCGCCGTCTGCACCGCGAGACCGATGACGATGGATGTCACACCGACCGCGGCGAACAGCCCCCCGATATCGGTCCCCCACACCCAGGAGAACAGAACGCCCAGTCCGATCGCGATGACGATGAGCCGGCCGAGGTCGATGAAGATCGAGGGCAGCCGTTCCCGCCAACTACCGGCACGGGCTTGACCGAACAGGGCCGCATTGGCCCCCGACAGGGCGAACAGGATGACCAGGAAACCGAACATCGTCGCCGCGAGCCGTGGCCAGGTTGCCTCGGCGTCGGTGTCGTTGAGCTGATCGACCAGGATGAGCAGCGCCAGCGCCGGTAACACCGCGTTGCGCAGCAGCGCCACCGGACGGGCGTAGCTGCTGTGCCGGCGGGACAGATATTGCTGCACCTCGTTGAGGATCAACAGCGCCACGGGAAGCGCGACCACGACAATGGCGGTCGGCCAGAACCACGGTTGTGAGATCAGCGCGTTCATGACGTCACCCGGGTCGGAATCTGCAGTGCCCAGACGGTTTCGGTGCCGTCGTTGGTCGTCACCGTGCCCGCTTCTTCGAACGTGTAGAAGCCCGTGAGGCTGGTGTGCACGCGGTCGCTGACGAAGATGCCGGGTCGATCTGCGGCGGCATGCACCCGGTGCGCGAGATCGACCGCCTCACCCCACAGGTCGTAGATCCTGGTGCGTTGGCCGATCAGCCCGCTGGACACCGGCCCGCTGTCGATGCCGACCCGCACCGTCAACCCCGCGTTGTGCTGCTTGTTGAACAGCTCGATCACCTCCGCGAGTTCGATCGCGAAAGCGACGGTGCGGCTGGCGTGGTCGACTCGCGGAGTGACCAGCCCGCAGGTCGCCAGAAATCCGTTGTGCAAGCCGCGCACCCGCTCGATGCCGTGGTGTTCGGCTGCCGCATCGAAGGACTCGAACAGCGTGTTGAGCAGCCGCACCGATTCGTCGGACGCCAACGACCGGCTGAAATCCTTGTAGTTCAACAGCTCTGCGTAGATCACCGAGACGTCGCGGTAATCGCTGCTGATTGTCTTCTCGCCCCCGCGGAATCGACGGGCGACCGACTCCGGCATCAACGAGGCCAGAAGTTCGTCGTTCTCCCGGCGTTGTTCGTCGATCAGTGCCTGCTTCGTTCTCAAGCTGTCGCTCATATTGTTGAATTCCGCGGCCAGGTCACCGAACTCATCCTGGGTCGTCACCGGGACGCTGACTCCCAGTTCACCTCCGGTCACCCGGCGCACGGCCGAAGCCAACTGCGTCAACGGACGTGTCAGCATCCGGCTGAGCAGCAACGCCAGGATGCACACGACCAACACGATGGCGGCGGTCGACAGCGCGATGTTACGGGCGAACCTGTTGACCGGGGCCAGTGCCTCGTTCTCGTCGATCTTGGCGACCAGCACCCAATCCAGGCCCGGAATGTCCAACGGCATATAGGCCACCAGTGAGGCCGGACCGATGTAGTCGTCATCGGTCACCACGCCGGATTCACCGGCCAGCGCATTGTTGACCGCCAGCGTGTCGACGGGCTGCAGAAGGACGCTTCCGTTGACCGCCACCTGCCGTTCGGCGACGTCGGTGGGCGTGCCGTTGTCGACCACCGCGTCGATATAACCGTCAGGATTGGTCACCAGCTCACGGGAGGCCGAACGCATCAACTTGTCGGAGCCGGCGAGATAGGTTTCGCCGGTCGCCCCCAGTCCGTCCTGCTCCCAGCCGTTGGCACCGGTCATCACATTGTTGATGCCGTCCAGCGACATCTGCAGGGCGAGAACTCCCACGATGTTGCCGCCGCTGCCGATCGGTGACAGTACCCACGGCGTCGGCTTGTCATAGGAGGGCGGATAGCGCTCGAAGTCGGTGACGAAGGTCTGGTCGACCGATGTGGCTTGCAGCGCCTCGCGATAACCGTCGGCCAACAACGATGTCCGGTAGGGCCCGGTGAACAAATTCGTCCCGAGGTCCGCACCCTTGTAGGCGGTGTAGACGGCATTGCCGTTGGTATCGAGCACCAGCGCGTCCTCGAAACCGAACCTCGTCGTCAGGTCCGCGAAAAAGCTCTGATAGCGCGCGTTCACCGCCGACCACGCACTGGGATCACCGGCTGTCCGCACCGCCAGTGCCTTCTCGAAGTCGCCCCCGGCCGGCACCGTGTAGGCGTTCTGAAGGTAGATGGCCGCGTTGCCGGTCGGCTCGAACAGCGTCGGGTCGGCCGGCTCACCGGTGCGTGCACTCAACTCGGGTGCGAACACCGTTTCGTAGAACTTCGCCACGTTGGCCTCCGCGGCGGGCGGCGGCGGGGTGGATTCGAGCTCGGCGAAGGCCGCACCGAATTCGCGGGCAGCGTTCACCGTCGTCGTCCCGTGCGTGACGATCGAGGCGGCGTCGGTGATCATTCGGTAATAGGCGGTGATTTCCCGCGCCCGGGACTCCCGGAGCTGCGTCATCCGGGCGAATTCCGCGCTACGCAACGAGTCTGTGCCCGACACATATCCGATGGCGCCGGCGACGAGCACCGACAAGACACTGACCACGAGCAATACGATCAGCAATTTGGATTGAATGCCGAGCGACCGACGCGACCCACCTGAACGGGCGAAGCGTGATGCCACAAGCGACCTCTTCCATCGGATGATCGGAACCATCGCCGAGACGCAAAAGAATGCGCTGCCGCACCCACCGCGTACCGACTGATCAGGTCATCAAGATATGCCGCGATGACCGAATACGCGGCGACCTTCCGCGAATCAAGCCAAACCACTGCTCGGGCGCGAGACGACGAGGCACCGCGCCGGCGCCGCGGCTTTTGGCTGTGCGGCGGCGATTCGCGCCGAATTATCTGCGCAGCCGCAATAAAGTTCAGTCATGGCAGCCGATGACCAGGGCACACCAACCCTGCATGTGCAGCACCGCGTCGATCCCGGCGCGCTGGCCCTGGCCACGGTAGGTGGGGCCGTCGCCTTCATCTTCGCCGGCGAGGACTGGGACATCCTGGCGGTCGTCATCGGTCTGATGCTGCTGCTGATCCTGCTCGCCCACCATCACGCCGCGCCGACCAACGGCAGCCCGCGCTCCTACCTGCTGCGCGGGGCCTTCGGCGCCACAACGGGTCTCGCGTTCAGCATCGCGGTGGCACCGGCCATCGAATACGGCATCGTCACCCCGTACTTCCACACCGAAGATGACGAGGGCTTCTCGATGGACGCGTGGAACACCACCGTCGCGCTGTCCGGGGTGTGGCTGGTCGCGGGAATTCTGCTCGCGGTGTTGGAGCCACGCATCGCGCGCTGGCTGGACCGGGTGAAGTAGCGGCTTCAGCCGTCGAAGCGGGACCTGCCGTCGACAGCCTCGTGCAGGCAACGGTTCTCACGTGCGCTCAGCGCTCCACGGATGCGGTCGGCCAAGCGCGGGACAGTCACCGCGTCCAGGTCCGCCGGCTCGACGAGTACCACAGCCGCGACTTCCGGATCCGGACTACGTCGTGCGAGGTCCCCGGATGCGACCGACCCGCCGTCGTAGACGAACATGACCGAATCGCCGCGCTCGTCGCCGTCGTTCTGGTGTTCGACCGCGAGCAGCCGCCCGACCGCCACGTCGATTCCGAGTTCTTCTCGGCACTCCCGCGCGCATGCGGCCAGTGCGGACTCTCCGGCTTCGACGGCACCGCCCGGGATTTCGTAGAAGTCGCGGTAGGTCGTGTCAATCATCACGATGCGGCCGTCGTCGGTCGTGATGAGCGCGCCGGCGCCTTGGCGGACACGGGCTAGATGCGCGTAGTACCGATCGGCTGATACCTGCGAGTCGCCCATGACACCATCATGAGGGGTGGAATCGCACACCAGGTGCGGTCACCTCAATCGACGACAATCCAGACACCGGGGCAACGCATGAAGGAAATCGCAACCCGAAGGCGCAGCCAGCCCGCGCCGCCATGGGCCTTGTTCGAGGATCTGTGCGACCCTCACCGCCAACCGGCACGTCCCTGGCTCGAGGTGAAAGATGACGAGATCGCACCGACCGTCCTCGAAAGTGATCAGGCACGCCTGGTCGTCTGGTCGTCGCTGTGGCCCGAGCGCCCCGACGCGATCGTGCGGTTCGACCTCACGGCCACGGATGACGGCGGCACAGACTTGCGCTGGACCCTGTGCATGGACGAGCCCGAACCCGACACCGACCTGGTGAGCCGTATACGGCACCGTCTCGGCGAACTCATCAACGCCAATCTACGTTTCACCTACGGTCAGTGACCGGCGCTCAGTCTGTCGCGTTCACCCGGGCATCGTCTCGCCGGTCACTGCGTTGGACGAACCACCACAGCACCACACCGGCTGCCAGGATCGACCCGGCGATGCCGAGTTCGAGCACGCCGCCGTATCCCGTGACCGAGAACCCGGTCGCGCCGACCACCAGCATCACCGAGAGCAGAATCGCCAGACCGATCGACACCGGCACGAAGACCCGCGGAAGGCGGATCGGGCGCACCGCGTCGGGGCGGTCCTTGCGCAACAGCGCGAAACCGGTCACCGCCAGCACGTGGGCCAGGATGTAGCCGAGGTTGCCGGTGACGATGATCGCCAGCGGCTGCTGAAGGACCACCAGCAGAACGATGTTGAGCACCAGCATCACGTTGAGTGCACGGATGGGAACACCGCGGCGGTTGAGCTTGCCCATGGAGCGCACGGTGATGCCTTCCTTGCCCATGTTGAACAGGACCCGCGACGCGTCGGCTACAGATGTCAACATCACCAGCACCAGAGAAGCGATCAGGCACAGCACCATGACGTCCGCACCTGCCCCGGTCAACTGCGAGAAGCTCGCCACGAAGAAGGTGGAGGGGTCCGCCGCGATCGCCTCTTCACCGGCGAATCCGCCGAGGGTCAGCGGAACGAGGAAGAACACTCCCAGGCAAAACAGCGCCGATGCCCGGATCGCCCGCGACGTGTCCCGGACCGGATCGCGGTACTCCGAGGCGAAGGTCGCGCAGACCTCGATACCCAGTGTGGTCCAGGCCATCACGTACAGCCAGACGATCGCGGTGTGCAGACCCTCCAGGCCGTGCAGGTTCCACGTCAGGTCCATCGGTGCCCAGTCGGCGTTGAAGAGCGGGAAGAAGATGAATACGGCCAGCGGGATCATCAGGATCGCCGCGGTCACATAGACGAAGGCCATGGTGACCCGCACGCCGATGACGTTGATGCCATACAGCACGAAGATGACGATCAGTCCGATGAGGATCGGGAAGCTGAAGTGCAGGGGCCCCAGATCATACGTCCACTCCTGGTCGGGGAACCACTGGGATTGCACCAGCAGGCCGGTGAACGAGCCGTAGGTCGCCAGGTTGGACCCCCACGGCAGCCAGTATCCGACGCCGGCCAGGGGCGCGAACCAGGGCACCCGCTTCTTCCATGCCTCGGCCGCGTAGCCCGAGATGCCTCCCGAGGCGTTGGGGAACATCGCCGCCAACTCGATGTAGATCCAGTTGACCGCCAACGAGATCGCCATCGAGATGGCCCACAGCACCGCGGCGCCCCAGCCGCCGAGCCCGGCGATCGAGGCGCCCAGGGTGGCTACCAGCGCGGCGGGCATCGTCATCGCCATCGCGAAACCGTCGAACCAGCGCATCTTGCGCGGCAGCACCTCGTCCACCGAATGCAGCTCTGCTGCTTCCCTATTGGTTGTCATAGGTGTGTTCCTCCAGTGCGTGGGGTCGTGGTTCCGAAAGGCCGGCGGCGTCCTCTTGGGAGGACCTGCGCCACGTGTTGTTCACACGTTAAGGCTTCGACGTCAATGTCGCAGCGCTTCTTGAATTATTGTGGCGCAACATCTTTCGAGCTATCGAGCAGCACTCGGCACCGATCTGGCCACAGCTGCGCCAGAACGGTCTCGGAGAAGTGATATTCAGGACGGTCGGAACGAACTGTGCGCCACCCGCGGCGCGTGCTTGACCATGATGTGCCGGGCGACCGTGTATTCGGCGACCGCGGCCTGACTCATGTCCTTGCCGAAACCACTTGCCTTGACGCCGCCGTGTGGCGCCTCGGAGGCGATCGGCAGGTGGTCGTTGACCCATGTCACACCGGCGTCGATCGAATGCGCGGTGCGCAGTGCGCGTGCCACATCCGAGGTCCACACCGAGGACGCCAGGCCGTACCGGCAGTCGTTGGCCAGCCGGATCGCTTCTGCCTCATCGCCGAACGGCAACACCACCAGGACCGGCCCGAAGACCTCGTCCTGCACGATCTCGGCGGACTGCTCCGCTCCGGTGATCAGCGTCGGCGGATAGTAGGCGCCCGGGCCTTCCGGCAGCACACCTCCGGTACGCACCGTGGCGCCGGCCTCGACGGCACGTTCGACGAAACCGTGAACCCGCGCCCGGTGCTCGACACTGATCAGCGGGCCGATGTCGGTGGACGCTTCGTGCGGGTCGCCGACGCGGATGGCACCGAAAGCCACCGTGAGACGTTCGATGAGATCGTCGATGATCGATTCGTGCGCATACACGCGGGTCGCCGCGGTGCAGTCCTGCCCCGAGTTGTAGGTCGCGCCCATCGCGATACCGTGCGCCGCGTCGTCGAGGTGAGCATCCTCGAACACCAGACATGGTGCCTTGCCGCCGAGTTCGAGATGAACCCGGGCGCCGCGGACCGATGCGGTCGACATGACCTGGCGACCGGCACGGGTCGATCCGGTGATCGAGACGAGCTGTATCCGCTCATCGGCGACCAGGGCCGCACCGACGGCCTGATCACCGGTCACCACCTCCAGCACCCCTGGTGGAACACCCGCCTCGATCGCGAGTTCAGCGATGTAGAGCGTGGTCGACGGAGTCGAGGGCGCCGGCTTGATGACGATGGTGTTGCCGGCGGCCAGCGCGGGCCCGATCTTCCACAGCCCCATGATCATCGGGAAGTTCCATGGCGCGATGCCGACGACGGCACCCACGGGCCGGCGCACGATCATCGACGTGTACCCCTCGCTGAGCAGGCCGGCACCGGTCTCCTCCAGGGAGCGGCCCGCCCCTGCGAAGAAGCGCAAATTGTCGGTGCCGAAAGGCAGCTCACCGTCGCGGAAGACCGACTCCGGCTTACCCGTTTCGGCGACCTCCAGTGCGGTGAGCTCGGCAGAATGGGCGTCGATCAGGTCGGCCCAGCGCAGCAGCATCCGCGCGCGCTCGCCGGCAGTCCGGCCCGACCACCCTGGGAAGGCTTCGGCCGCGGCCGTGACGGCGCGCTCGGCGTCCTGGATCGACGCCTCGGAGATCGTCGTCGTGGGCTCCCCTGTCGACGGGTCGACCAGAGTGCGGTCGCCGCCGGAGCCGGCGATCCGTTCACCCCGATGGAACAGTCCTGCGGTCATGCGCATACTCCTGTCAACTGTTGAAGCCCACACCGAAGCGGTCCAGGGTGCGCAGAAGCATTCCCCTGCGGCCTGTTTCGTCCTCACGGGCCAAGGCCGCACGGGTCATCTCGACCGCCGACCAGCGCAGCGGTTCGGGTGGAAACGGCACGGCGCTGCTGGTGACGGCCCGAAGGCTGGTGCGTTCGGTCGGCCGCCCGCCCAGCAGATCGAGAGCTACGCGCGCACCGAAACGCGTCGATGCCACACCGAGGCCGGTGAAGCCGACCGCGTAGGCCAGGCGCCCGTTGAAAGCTGTTCCGAAGATCGGCGTGAACCTGCTGGTGGTGTCGATGACGCCACCCCAGCGGTGGGTGAACGGCAGGTCCTCAAGCTGAGGGAATGTTTCGCGAAAGTGCCGGGCCAGCAGTCGGTGTGACCGGTCGCGCTGTTCGAGTTCGGGGGCGACGGCGTTGCCGAAGTGGTAGATCGCGTCATAGCCGCCCCACACGATGCGGTCGTCGCGGGTGCGGCGGAAGTAGTGGAACTGGTTGCCGGCGTCGGTGAGTCCCTGGTTCTGCGTCCAGCCGATCGAGTCAAGCTGACCGGCGGTCAGCGGTGCCGTCGCGAGCACGTAGTCGTAGACGGGAAGAATCCAGGACTTCAGCCGCCGCAACAACGGCGGATAGGCGTTGGTGGCGAGCACGATGTGTGACGTGTCGACCTCGCCGTATGTGCTGCGCACGGTGAGGTTGCCACCGGTCCGGGTGATCCCGGTGGCCGGCGACCGTTCGAAGATGACGGCACCCAATTCCTCTGCCAAGCGGCGTAATCCGAGCACCAGCGCCATCGGGTCGACCAGGCCGCCGCGGTGGATCCGCAGCCCGCCGTGGAAGGCGGTCGAGTGGATGTCGGCACGGACCTGCTCACGGTCGAGGAACTCGACGTCCTCGCCGTGGCGGGCATAGCTCGGCACGGCGTTGCGCAGCGCCTCGACTTCGTGCGCAGTTCTGGCCAGCGTCGTTTTGCCGACCAAGCGCAGATCGGCATCGATCTCGTTGCGCTGCAGGATATCTGCGATCTGCTCGACGTTCTGCCGGCCTTGGCGCTGCAACTCGTCGAGTTCGTCGGGCCACATCGCCTGGCCGTGGGCGATGCCGTGCGTGAGCGACTCGGAGACGAAGCCACCGTTGCGCCCCGATGCCGCCGCACCCACCCACGCTTGTTCGAGCACGACCACCCGGCGGCCCGGGTCCGCGGTGAGCGCTTCGATCGCCGCCCACAGACCGGTATATCCGCCGCCCACGACCACCAGGTCCGCGCTGACACGCCCGCGTAACGGCTGCGTCTGCGGTTCGGTGTGCACGCCGTCCCACCACACGGGCCGTGGTTCTGCGTCACGTAACTCGTCGGTGGTTCTCACGTCCTGCTCCGTTGTCGATCGGTGACCGCCATCGTTGATTCGGTCGATGGCAGGACGATAGTTGCACTGTCGTTCAGAGAACACAACACCAAAAACTGCATGTCAATGTGGTTACTTATGTGAAACCTGAGTTTCTCTTCAAGAAATGCTTCCGCTATGGCAGCCTGTCTGGCACGGTGACTCATGACAGACGAGTGGGAGGGACCCCGTGGCGGTCAGCCGCACCGAACGACGCGCCAACCTGCTGCACGCCGCACAACGGGCGGTGATGAAACACGGCGCGGACGTCCAGCTCAATCAGGTCGCGGCCGAGGCCGGGCTCACCTCGGGCGCCGTCCTGTACCACTTTCCCGACGTGCAGACGCTCCTCGTGGAGGCCAACAGGGCGGGCATGGAGCGGTTCTACGATGACCGCCTCCGCCGCATCGAGGGCATCGCCGAACCCGACCGCCGTCTGGTGCTCACCATCGAGTCCGGTCTGCCCGTCGACTCCGATGACCCGGCAGTCAAACTGCTCTGTGAGCTCGGCGGGGCCGCCGGCCGGTACCCGACCTACGCGGTGTTGCTCACCGCGCTCTTCGATCGCCAGGTGGCGATGTACCAGGTCATCCTGGAATCGGGTGCCGCCCGGGGCGTCTTCACGTTGACGTCACCGTCGCTGACCATCGCGCGCAACATCGTGGCGCTGGAAGACGCCTATGGATACCGCATGGTGGCCCGCCATCCGAGTCTGGATGCCGACGCGTCCACCGAACTGATTCTCGATTACGCGCGGGTGGCTACCGGCCATCCCCTACCCCGCTGCGCTGACGGCGAAAGGACCGAATGATGTCCCAGGCGTTGACCATAATGTTCTGGCCGGAGTCCGCCTACGGACCCACCAATCAATGCATCGGCGTCGCAGCCAAGCTCCGCGACCGCGGCCACACCATCGTCTTCGCCGCCGAATCCTCATGGGCGGGAAAGATCGCCAAGTACGGGTTCATCGAGGAACTCGTCGATCTGGCGGCTCCTGTCGAGGGCGCCGAAGACGGTGACGCGGGCCAGTTCTGGACCGACTTCATCGCCGAGACGGCCCCCGAATTCGCCAAGCCGACCCTCGACCAGCTGGAGACCTTCATCGGTCCCACTTACCAGGCGCTCATCGACGGCGCCAAGTACTGCGAACCACGCCTACGCGAGATCATCGACAAGCACCAACCCGATGTGATCGTCGAAGACAACGTGGTGCTGTTTCCGGCGCTGTCCACCGCGGGTAAGCCGTTCGTGCGGTTCATCTCCTGCAGCCCGCTGGAAGTACCCGGACCTGATGTCCCGCCGCCTTTTTCGGGTCTGCCCAGTGACGACAGATCCGAATGGCCGGGATATCGTGCCGAATTGGACCGCGCGTTGCGGCCGCTGTGGGAAGACTTCGATGCCTGGGTACGCGAACAGGGTGGGGCGCCGTTACCCGATCTGGAATTCATGCCGCGCGACAACGCGGCCACCATCTACATCTATCCGGCCGAGGCGGACTACGTCGACAGGCGGCCGTTGGACGCATCGTGGACGCGAGTGGATTCCAGCATCCGGGAGACCGACGAGGACTACGAACTGCCTGCCGCCATGGCCGACCGCCCAGAGGGCAGCGCGCTGCTCTATCTGTCGCTGGGTTCGCTCGGCGCGGCTGACGTGTCGCTGATGCAGCGGCTGGTCGACATCCTCGGGACCACCCGGCACCGCTTCATCGTCAGCAAGGGCCCGCAGTCGGACAAGATCACGCTGGCCGACAACATGGTCGGAGCGCAGATGCTGCCGCAGACCAGGATCATCCCACTGGTGGATGCGGTGATCTCGCACGGCGGCAACAACACCACCACCGAGGCCCTGCATTTCGGGAAGCCGCTGATCGTGCTGCCGCTGTTCTGGGATCAGTACGAAAATGCCCAGCGCATCGACGAATTGAAGCTGGGCGTGCGGTTGGACACCTACCATTTCGCCGATGCCGAACTGACCGCCGCCGTGGACACGATCCTGGCCGATCAGGAACTGCGCGACCGGGTGTCCAAGATCGGTGCGGCCGTCCGCGCACGCGATGGCCTCAGCGTGGCCGCCGACGTCATCGAACGCACCGGTTTGTCGCACCAGACGGCCAGCGGCTGACCCGTGTTGCCCGACGGGTCAATGGATCCCACCGATCTCCTCGCGCTCGACGATGGCCACGCGCTGGCCATCGTCGATCACGACGGGACGTTGTCGGCTGTTCCCGTGGTCTGGGCATCCGGTGGCTGGCAGCGCGCGACGGCGGGCGACGGCACCGCCGACGCGCTGTTGCGCCTGCTCGCCCAGGCCCCCGGCACTTCGTCGCACGGCCGGTTCTCCGTGGTGTCATGGACCGAGCGGTACCGGCCGGGCACCGAACGTCCGGTCGCCGTAGACCAGACCAACGAGTCGGTCATCGTCGGCGAGCAGGCCGTGGTGAAGTGGGCGACCCACCTGCAGCCCGGGCCGCATCCCGCGCCGGGCAGGCTCGCGGCCCTCACCGCCGCCGGGTTCACATCCATGCCGACCCCGTGGGGTGTGGTCACCTGGACACCGCAGGGTGGCGACGAAACCCTGGTCGCCACGGTGAACGGCTACCTTCCGGGTGCCGTCGACGGCTGGACCTGGGCGAAGGATCTGTTCATCGCCGCGGCCACCAGCGGCGATCTCGGTGTCGTCACCGAAACCTGCGGCGCCCTGGGAATCGTGGTCGCCGACATGCACGCGGCGCTGGGCAGCACATCGACCCGGTCGACGTCCGAGGACGCGACACGTTGGCGCGACAGCGCTTTCGACACCTTGGCCCAGGCACGCCTGCTCGCCGGTCCGGCCAACGCCGTGCTGCTCACCGAGCGCGCCGACGATATCGAGCGCATCCTGGACGGACTGTCCGGACTGGTGGATGTGCCGGTGCTCGATGGACACGGTGACCTGCACGTCGGTCAGGTGTTGCGCACCGACGATCGGCTGTTCATCACCGATTTCGACGGCAATCCAGTGCTCCCGCCCGCCGAACGCGTCCGACCCGTACCGGCCGCCGTCGATCTTGCCGGCATCCTGCAGTCGCTGTCCCACGTCGCCATCGTCGCCGTCAAACGCTCCGATCTCGGTGCGGACACCCTCGCCGAGGTCGACGCGGTGTCGCGGGCGGCGTTGTACACCGCGTACCTCGGCAGGTTGACCCACCGAGGGCATACCGACCTGCACATCGACGACGCCCTCGGCGCCTTCCGCCTGCAACAGGTGCTGCGTGAGATCGTCTACGCGGGCCGTCACCTACCGCGCTGGATGTACGTCCCGGACGCGGCGCTGCCCGCCCTACTCAACGAAACGAGCCGATGAAACCCGACGGATTCGCCACCGATCTCGCCCGCAAGCCCGACGTGCTGACCAATCTGGCCGGTGCACTGGCGACACGGAACCCGTGGGCGCACACCGTTCCCGCCGATGTCGAACGCGTCGTCTTGCTGGGCATGGGCTCGTCGGCCTACGCAAGCGGCATCGCCGCCGGGCGGCTGCGGGCCCGCGGCATCTGCGCGGTGTCCGAGATCGCGTCCTCGGAGTTGCTGCCCAAATGGGGGCCGGGGACCCTCGTGGTGGCCACCTCGGCGACCGGCGGATCGGTCGAGACCCTCGATGCTCTGGAACGACTCGACGGTTCGGCGCATACCGTGGCGCTGACGAACACACCCGGGTCCACCATCACCACACGCTGCACGGACACCGTCGAGATGTTGGCCGAACCCGAAGTGGGCGGCGTGGCCTGCCGCAGCTACCAGCACACCCTGGCGATGTTGATGGCGCTCGAATGTCAGCTGACCGGGACCTCCACCGCCGACCTGATCGCGGCCGTGGAGTCGGCGGCGCGCRCAAGTGACCGGCTGCTGGCCACCGAGACCGATTGGCGTCCTCAAGTTTCGGAATCGCTGCTCGGAGAGGCGGAGACACATCTGGTGGCTCCGGCGCATCGTTTCTCCTCTGCCCAGCAGGGCGCGTTGATGCTCCGGGAGGGACCGCGGCGCTCAGCGATCGGGTGCGAGACCGGCGACTGGAGTCATGTCGACGTGTATCGCACCAAGAACAGCGATCTGCGGATGCTGGTGTTCGCCGGGTCGAAGTGGGAAGCCCAGATGGCCGAATGGACCGGCCCGCGCGGTACGACGGTGGTCGGGGTGGGTGGCGATGTGCCCACCGCCACCCATACGGTGCGTTACCCGGGGGACGACGTCGACGCTGTCCGGTTGTTGACCGAGCCGCTCATTCCGGAACTGGTCGCGGCTCGGGATTGGCAGGCGGCGAACGGGGACTCCGCGGGGCCGGGTGACGGGTAGGTCAGGCGGATGCGACACACTGCTCAAGGTGAGTCTCAACTTCCGGCGCGGTAAGCCGTCGGGTCCGGAACCGCTGGTCGACGTCCCGGAATGGTTCAACACCGCCCTTGCTGTGCGGCCGGAACACTCCACGGTCGACGTCCGCGGGTGCCGCATCCAGCTGCGGCTGTGGGGCGATACCGATAGGCCACCGCTGGTGCTTGTCCACGGCGGCGGCGCGCACTCGGGATGGTGGGATCACATCGCTCCCATGCTCACCCCCACCCACCGGGTCGTCGCTCTCGACCTGAGCGGGCACGGTGACAGCGGCACGCGCCCGGAATACTCCATGTCGATGTGGGCGCGCGAGGTGCTGGCCGCGGCGGAGGCCTCCGGATCGTCGGCCCGGCCCGCCGTCGTGGGTCACAGCATGGGCGGATGGGTCGGTGCGGCGGCCGCCACCCGGTACGGGGAGCAGATCGACAGCGTGCTGGTCATCGATTCACCGCTGCGTGACCGCGTTCCCGAGGAGTCGCGGTTGGCCACCCGTCGCCGAGACACTCCCGGATACCGCACCGAGGCAGAGATCCTGGCCCGCTTCCGAGCGGTGCCCACGCAACCGGTGACACTGCCCTTCATCGAACGCCATATCGCCGCGCAGTCCGTGCGCAAGGCCGACAGCGGGTGGGTATGGAAGTTCGACCCCGAGATCTTCGGCGGGCTACGGYTTGAAGAGACGCCGGCAGACGAGGAGATCCTGGAGAATGTCTTCGCCCGAATTCCCTGCCGGATAGGGTATTTGCGGTGTGAGAACGGCCTGGTGCCACCGCCGATGGCCGATCAGATTCGTTCCCTGCTGCAGCTGCGGGGTCCATTCGTCGAACTCGCCGAGGCCGGGCACCACCCGATGCTGGACCAACCGCTCCCTTTGGTGGCGACAATCCGAACCCTGCTCGAGTTCTGGTCCATCACGTAGATCAGCGGCGGGCAGTCTGGTTCAGTCCGTGGCGAAGTGGCGGCGGCTCTGCCACCATCTGGAACCTGACTTCTGTGGCGGCCGCCTGGGCGAATCCGAGGCGGCGGTACAGGCGGTAGGCAGAAGTGTTGACGCGCAACACATTGAGACATACGCGCTTGCCGTCGGCGAAGGCTTCGTCCAGAATGCCGCGCACGATCTGTGTGCCGATGCCGCGCACGATCTGTGTGCCGATGCCGCGTCCTTGATGAGACGGGGCGATCTCGATCAGGCCCAGATAGATCTCCTGCGGTCGCCGTTCCACCTTCAGCCGTCCGGCATCGGTCCCCTCGACGACGATGACCTGGGTGGTGTCGTAGTCGATCGTGCGCTGCAGGTAGGTGCGTTGATCCTCGTCGTCCCATCCCCAGACCTGCTCGACATAGGGACCCAGGGTGTCCTTGTGCAACTGGAAGAAGAACGCGAAGTCATCGGCGGTGGCCGGCCGGAAATCGGTGTGGTGCATGGGTTACAGCCGCCGCACATCGAGGGCCGTCTCCACCGCCACACCGTCGCGGGCTTCGACGAAGTAGGCTCCGGCACAGTCATTCTCGGCCACCGCCTCGACGAATGCTGTTCCCCGATAGAGGATTCCGGCGCCGTCATCGGTGGCGTAGGCAGCCGGGAGCACCCCTTCGCCGACCAGGGAATGCAGCAGTGGGCGGCGCTGGGGCTCCGATTCGTAGTGCACGCCGTTGGCATAGGGCACAAAACCCAGACCGTCGGTGATCGGACGCAACTGCGGCCCGAACGAATCGGTGGTGCCACCGGCATGCCAGCAGATAGAACCGGCCGAGATCCCGGTCAAGACCACCCCCGCCTGCCACGCCGCGTGCATCGCGGCGTCGACCCCGTGCAGGCGCCACATCGCCARCAGACCGGCGACGCTGCCACCGAACACCCAGACCACGTCCTGTTCGAGCAGGTGCGCGGTGACATCCTCGACCGTCGGCATCGGGAACAGCGATACGTGCGACGCCGAGAATCCCCTACTCTGCGCCGCCTCGGTCAGGTGGTGCAGCACCGTCTTGTCGTCACCCATCGCGGTGGCGAGAAAGCAGATCCGCGGTGCGCGGCCGGTCACCCCGGCCAGGTCGACGGCGAGGTCGGTCAATGCGGTGAACCCGAACCGGGTGCGCAGCCCCGGGCCAACGCCTCCGCTGGTGGCCAGGATGGTCGGTGCGTCTGCGGGCATGGTGCGACGGTAGGCGCGGATCGTCGTCCAGATCAACCCACTTGTCGACTCGTCGCGCCACCCACGCTGACAGCCTCGGCCTAGGCGAAGACGTCCAGAGAGCCGACGGTGCCACGGTTGTCCTTGATCCGCTCAACCAGCCACCAACGTCCGTCGCGGCGTTCCCACCGGTCGTGATAGTCGCCGAGAGTGTGGAACGTCAGGTCCGAGTTGCTACGCGACAGGTGCAGATCTCGTACGTAGGCCCTACTGGTGGCGTGATCCCCGTCCACGTCGACGAGGATGTTGGCGAGCAGGTGCTGGGTGACCCCGCAATTGTCCATAAACCCTTGGATCATCTCGATGATCGCCGCGCGTCCGTCGAGTCGTCCGGTGCCGAAGTCGCCGACGGCGTCGAACGCCAGTATCTGGTTTATCGCGTCCCAGTCGCGTTCATCCATGGCACGAGCGACTTCGATCAGAGCCCGCTCGATACACCGCTCGTCGATGATCCGGCTGATGGCCTCGCCTGTCACGGCGCACTTCCCTTCGGTGGGCTGAGGTCGTCGTCATACGCAACGACCTCATTCGATTGTGAGTCGGGGCTCGACAAGTGTTGTTGCGGCGTTCCGTTCACCGAGATAACAGTTCGCCGGCGGAATGGTCTGCTCGTACAGTGCCATCGGGTAGGGCCAGAGCCTCGGACTGATCACGGCTGACATCCATACCCGCCTCAGGGACACCCGCCGACTGTCGGTCCGTCGGCGGATTTCGAAACGGGGAGTGCTTTTGCCGGCTCAACTCGAGTCTCAGTACGACCAGCCGACCCACACCGTGATCGCGATTGCACCCAGGCGGCTCCAGCGCCGGTCGAGAATCATCGCGGCCGCAAGGGCTTTGGCCACCGGTGGACACGCGGCGGTGCAGATTCGCCATGTGGCTGCATGTGCCGGGGTATCGGCGAGCGCGGTGTACCGGTACTTCGCGTCGAAAGACGATCTCCTCGTGGCATGTCTGCACCAATGGCTACTTGAGATCTCTTCGCGGCACGGCGACCTCGGGCTGTTGACCGGTCCGATCGAACGGGTGCTGGTTGTCGTCGAGAAGACGACGCGCGAGCTGTGCGCTCAACCAGTGCTTGCAGACGCCGCCGTTCGCGCCTATCTCTATGCGAATGGCGATGCTGCGGAGAACGCGGCTCTATGCCGAAATACATTGGCCAGCATATTCATCAATGCCCTCGGCGCCACTCGTGACGAGCATAGCGGGATGCTCGTCGACCTGATCGCGGATATGTGGGCTACCAATGTTCCGGCCATCATCCAGCAGCGCAGTTCTGTAGGGGATCTGCTCGAGCGCCTGGAGCGCGCCATGGTGGCTATCAATCTTGGCTGACGCTGCACTCGGCCCGCCGGAAGTCAGGCGTTGGCGGCCTCTTGTTCGCGTTTGATTTCCAGGGCGATGTCGATGAGCTGATCTTCCTGGCCGCCGATCAGCTTGCGTTGCCCGGCGCGGTGCAGCAGCTGGTGCGCGGGCACGCCGTAGCGTTCGGACTGGCGGATGGCGTGCTTGAGGAAGCTGGAGTACACCCCGGAGTAGCCCATGATCAGGGCGTTGCGGTCGAGCAGGCATTCGGCGGGCATGGCCGGGCGGACCACATCCTCGGCGGCATCGGCGATCTCGAAGAAATCGATACCGGTCTTCACGCCGATCTTGTCGAAGACACCGATCATGGCCTCCACGGGTGCGTTGCCCGCACCGGCGCCGAAGCGGCGGGTGCTGCCATCGATCTGCTTGGCCCCGGCGCGCACGGCCTCGATGCTGTTGGCCACCCCGAGCCCGAGGTTCTCGTGCCCGTGAAAGCCGACCTGGGCGTCCTCGCCGAGTTCGGCGACCAGCGCGGCCACCCGGTCAGCGACCTGGTCGAGCACCAACGCTCCCGCGGAATCGACCACGTAGACGCACTGACAGCCGGCATCGGCCATGATGCGGGCCTGGGCGGCCAGCTTCTCCGGGCTGATGGTGTGGCTCATCATCAAAAAGCCGACGGTCTCCAAACCGAGTTCGCGGGCCAGCCCGAAGTGCTGGATGGAGACATCGGCCTCGGTGCAGTGGGTGGCGATCCGGCAGATCTCGCCACCGTTGTTCTGCGCCTCCTTGATGTCCTCCTTGGTGCCCACACCGGGCAGCATCAGGAAGGCGATCTTGGCGTTCGTGGCGGTCTGGGCCGCCAGCTTGATCAGTTCCTGCTCAGGGGTTTTGGAGAACCCGTAGTTGAAGCTCGAGCCGCCCAGCCCGTCACCGTGGGTGACCTCGATGACCGGCACCCCGGCGGTGTCCAGCGCCGCGACGATGGAGCGCACCTCGTCGGCGCTGAACTGGTGGCGCTTGTGATGGGAGCCGTCGCGCAGCGACGTGTCGGTCATCCGGACATCCCACACCGGGTTGAAGAAGATCTCGCCTGTGCCACTCATGCCTGTGCTCCTGCGCTGGTAGCCGAGACGCGCTCTTTGGCGATTTCCTCGCCGACCTTGGTGGCCGCCGCGGTCATGATGTCCAGGTTCCCGGCATAGGGGGGCAGGTAATCACCGGCGCCCTCSACCTCCACGAACGTGGTGACCAGATGATTGCCGCCGTTGAACACCGTGGGCTCRTCGAACTGCGGCTCATTGAGCAGCCGGTAGCCGGGCACATAGGTCTGCACGTCGGCGACGACCTCCTTGATCGACGCGGTGATCGCGTCGTGGTCGGCGTCCTCGGGGATCGCGCAGAAAATGGTGTCGCGCATGATCATCGGCGGCTCCGCCGGGTTCARRATGATGATCGCCTTACCGCTACGCGCSCCWCCGATGTGCTGCACACCGGCACTGGTGGTCTTGGTGAACTCATCGATATTGGCCCKCGTCCCSGGACCCGCCGACGCCGAGGAYACCGACGCCACGATCTCGGCGTAGGACACATCCACCACGCGGCTCACGGCGTAGACCATCGGGATGGTCGCCTGCCCACCRCAGGTCACCATGTTCACGTTCGGCGCATCCAGATGCGCGCGCAGGTTCGCCGGCGGGATCACCCCCGGCCCCACCGCGGCAGGGGTCAGATCGATCGCGGTGATCCCGGCCGCCTCATAGCGCGGTGCGGCATCACGGTGCACATAGGCACTGGTCGCCTCGAACACGATATCGGGGCGCTCGGCCTGTCCCAGCAGCCAGTCCACCCCCTCATGGCTGGTCTCCAGCCCGAGCTTGCGSGCCCGCGCCARACCCTCRGASKCCGGGTCGATACCGATCATCCAGCGCGGCTCCAACCARTCKGASCGCAACAGCTTGTACAGCAGGTCGGTGCTGATATTGCCCGACCCCACAATCGCGACACTCAACTTCTCAGCCATATACGGCTCCTATTCGAAAGAAAGACGAACTGAACCTAGCCCGTCGAAATCTGCTACGAAATCGTCACCGGGACGAGCATCTATCGCACGCATGCACGCACCSGGCAACACGATGTCMCCCGCACGAAGACGCACCCCGAACTGATCGACCTTGCGCGCCAACCACGCCACCGAGGTCACCGGATTGCCCAGCACAGCGTCACTGCGKCCCTCGGCYACCACCTCGCCGTTGCGTTTAAGCACGGCGCTGATGTTTTTGATGTCAATGTCCTTGGGCGACACCCGCTCCGGGCCCAACACCCATCCCGCCGACGAGGCGTTGTCGGCGATCGTGTCGCACAACTTGATCTTCCAGTCCGTGATCCGGGTRTCGATCAGCTCRATCGACGGTGCGAACGCCGCCGTGGCCGCCAGCACGTCATCCTCGGTACACCCCGCCCCRGGCAGATCATCGGCCAGGATGAAACCCACCTCGACCTCCACCCGCGGATACAGAAACCGGCCCGCCGCAACCGGTTTGTCCTCAAAAACCTCCATATCGGCCAGCAGATGACCGTAATCAGGCTCATCGACGCCCATCATCTTCTGCATCGCCTCAGACGACAGCCCCACCTTGTGCCCGATCACCCGCGCACCCTCAGCCACCCGCTGCCGAATATTGATCAACTGAATCTCATAGGCATCGACCACATCGATATCGCCATACCGATCCGTCAACGGAGTCGTCGGCACCCGACTACGCTCCGCCTGAGCCAGGTCGGCAGCAAGCTCGTCACGGACCTCGACACTGAGCATCTTGGTGAATTCCCCTCATAATCTTGTTAAGCCCCCGACCGGCACAGTTGCGGGCCTGTTGTCGAAAGGCACTGCAATTCTATAACGTGTTCTACATGACTGGACAGGAGTACGACGTCGTCGTGGTCGGCAGCGGCGCTGCCGGCATGGTCGCCGCCCTCACCGCTGCTCACCAGGGTCTCTCGACAGTAGTCGTTGAGAAGGCTCCGCACTATGGCGGTTCAACGGCGCGATCCGGCGGCGGAGTGTGGATCCCGAACAACGAGATCCTCAAGCGTGACGGGGTCAAAGACACTGCTGAGGAGGCTCGCAGGTACCTGCACGCCATCATCGGCGACGCGGTGCCCGCCGACAAGATCGACACCTACCTGGACCGCAGTCCGGAGATGCTGTCGTTCGTCCTCAAGAACTCCCCACTCAAGCTCTGCTGGGTGCCGGGCTACTCCGATTACTACCCGGAGACTCCGGGCGGTAAGGCCACCGGCAGGTCGGTGGAACCCAAACCGTTCAACGCCAAGAAGCTCGGCCCCGACGAGAAGGGCCTCGAGCCGCCCTACGGCAAGGTGCCGCTGAACATGGTGGTCCTGCAGCAGGACTATGTCCGGCTCAACCAGCTCAAGCGCCACCCGCGTGGCGTACTGCGCAGCCTCAAGGTCGGCGTGCGCTCCGTCTGGGCCAACGCGACCGGCAAGAACCTGGTCGGCATGGGCCGCGCACTGATTGCGCCGCTACGCATCGGGCTGCAGAAGGCCGGCGTGCCGGTGCTGCTCGACACCGCACTCACCGATCTGTACGTCGAGGACGGCGTGGTGCGCGGGATCTACGTGCGCAATACGCACGACCCCGAAAGCGCTGAGCCGACGCTGATCCGGGCTCGCAAGGGCGTGATCCTGGGCTCCGGCGGCTTCGAGCACAACGAGCAGATGCGGGTGAAGTACCAGCGGGCCCCGATCACCACCGAGTGGACCGTGGGCGCCGCCGCCAACACCGGTGACGGCATCCTCGCCGCCGAAAAACTCGGTGCTGCATTGGAACTCATGGAGGACTCCTGGTGGGGCCCGACGGTTCCGCTGGTGGACGCGCCGTGGTTCGCGCTGTCCGAACGTAATTCACCCGGGTCGATCATCGTCAACCTGTCCGCCAAGCGGTTCATGAACGAGTCGATGCCCTACGTCGAGGCCTGCCACCACATGTACGGCGGTCAGTACGGGCAGGGCGAGGGCCCGGGCGAGAACGTGCCGGCCTGGCTGGTCTTCGACCAGCAGTACCGCGACCGCTACATCTTCGCGGGACTGCAGCCCGGACAACGCATCCCGAAGAAGTGGCTGGAGTCCGGCGTCGTGGTCAAGGCCGAGACGCTGGCCGAGCTGGCGGAGAAGACCGGGCTGTCCGCGGAGGCGCTGGCCGCCACCGTGGACCGGTTCAACGGTTTCGCCCGCTCCGGCGTGGACGAGGACTTCCACCGCGGCGACAGCGCGTACGACCGTTACTACGGCGACCCCACCATCAAGCCCAACCCGAACCTGGGCGAGATCAAGCACGGCCCGTTCTATGCCGCGAAGATGGTGCCCGGCGACCTCGGCACCAAGGGTGGCATCCGCACCGACAACGACGGGCGCGCGCTGCGTGACGACAACTCCGTGATCGAAGGGCTCTATGCGGCAGGTAATGTCAGCTCGCCGGTGATGGGCCACACCTATCCCGGTCCGGGCGGGACCATCGGCCCCGCCATGACGTTCGGCTACCTCGCCGCGCTCGCCATAGCTGGAAAGGCCCGCTAGTGCCCATCGATGTCGAAAAGGCGCTCRCCGCCGACCTGGATCCCATCGAGTTCTCCTGGACCAGTAGCGATATCCAGCTGTACCACCTCGGCCTCGGTGCCGGAGCGGACCCGATGGATGAACGGGAGCTGCGCTACCTGACCGACAACACCCCGCAGGTGCTCCCCACGTTCGGCAATGTCGCGGTCAGTTTCCACATGACCGAGGCGCCGTCGGTGCAGTTCCCCGGCATCGATATCGAGCTGTCCAAGGTGCTGCACGCCAGCGAGGCGGTGACCGTGCCCGGTCCCATCCCGACCAGCGGCAAGGCCTGGTCCAAGCAGCGCTTCACCGAGATCTGGGACAAGGGCAAGGCCGCCGTCATCGTGAGCGAATCCACCGTGACCGATGAGTCCGGGACGGTGTTGTGGACGAYGAAGCGCTCCATCTTCGCCCGTGGCGAAGGTGGGTTCGGCGGTGAGCGCGGGCCGTCCACGTCGGTGGAGTTGCCCGACCGGGCACCCGATGCCGAGATCGCCATTCCGACGCTGCCGCAGCAGGCTCTGCTGTACCGGCTGTGCGGTGACCGCAATCCGCTGCACTCGGACCCCGGATTCGCCAAGGCCGCCGGTTTCGACCGGCCCATCCTGCACGGGCTGTGCACCTACGGCATCGGCGCCAAGGCCATCGTCGACCACTTCCTGGACGGCGACGTGCGCCAGGTCGGCACCTACGGCGCGCGGTTCGCCGGCACCGTCATCCCCGGAGAGACGTTGCAGGCCAACATCTGGAAGCAGGACGGCACGTACATCGGGACGCTCACCGCACCCAGCCGGGACAACACCGTGGTGCTGTCCGGCGTGGAGCTCATTCCGTCCCGGTAGGCCTCACCAGGATGCCGCGATGGCCGTCGGCGCCGCGAACCCATGCTGCGAAGGATGCGCGAGCGCTGCGGCTTCTGCGCGGGTCCGCACACCGAGCTTGGTCAGCAGGCTGTGCACATGATTCTTGACCGTGTGCACCGCGATACACAGCTGAGCGGCGATCTCGCGGTTCGACAATCCCAGCTTCAGCAGGCCGAAGATCTGCACCTCACGCGCGGTGAGGGCCAATTCCTGGACTTCGGGTGGCCGTTGCGAGCCGAGCGCCGCGAGTCTGCGGAGCAGGATCGACGACACCCGCGCGGAACACGACGGCTCGCCGGCAGCGACGTTGCCCATCACCTCGAGCAGATCTTGGAAGGACTGGCTGCGGGTGTGATACCCGGCGGCGCCGGCCTCGGCGCACTGGATGACGCCGTCGTCGTCGTCATCGGAGACGCCGAGCACCACCACCCGCGCACCCGGATCGGTGGCCAGCGCCGTCCGCAACAGCGCCGCACTGTCGCGGGTGGCGATGTTCAGCAGAATCAATCCACCCGAAATCGTCTGCAGGGCGGTGACCAGCGTGACCAGGTCGCACGCGGAGCCGGTGGCCGGTGTGCCGTTGGCCGCCAGCGCAGTCGCCAGGCTGTCCCGGTACAGCACGCAATCGTCGACGATGAGGATCTGCACGTCCCGGAGCCGGTCCCGGCCCGTCGGCAATGCCATCCCGGCCGGCTCACCGGCCCGGTGCCCCTCGGCGCGAGCGCAGTCCTCTGACAGATCCAGGCCGATACCGGTCGGCACCGTCCTGTCCGCGACAGATCCGAAAGCCCTCATCTTTTCCCCCACTTCGCGTATCGCCGAGCCTTCCGAGTGGGCAACTGAGACGAGTGGTGCGAATCAGGCAAATTCTCCCCCATATGCCTGCACCATCGGCCGCTACCCGAAATTCGACTGCCCGGATGTTCAAACTAGCTGATCAAAAGCTAAACAACCAGGGTCCGGGGCGGCTTTGCTACGCACACGTTAATTCATGTCGTGCAGTTTCCGCAACGGATTGACCCACGCGATCGACAGCTCGTGGCGAACGCAAACACTTGAGCGGCAAACGGCGTCAGGTCGCATACCGGGCAGACCGATGCAATGGCGGTACGCTGACTGCGGGTCGGGCCATGCCCGCCACGCGGTGGGCGTATCCGAGCTACGGGAGGCGGTGCCCTGTGTCCTTCACCCCGGACCTCCGCCCGGCCTCCATGTCTGCGGACGGACCCCTCCCGTGATGCCGGCCGACCGCACGGGTGTCCGCGCCCACTTTCTGGCCGTTGTCGGTCAGACACCGACGGACCTGCGCGGCGCCGAGCAACTGTGCGCGGCCTGTCTGGCCACACTCCCGGTGCGACGGGTCGGCATATCCGTCATATCCGGCGATGAAGGACACGAATTCCTCTGTGCCAGCGACAGTGTCGCAGAGCGGATGGAGTGGGCTCAGATCGCGCTGGGAGAAGGTCCCGCGGTGGCAGCCTTCATGACCGGCGGCCCGGTCTCCACACCGGATGCGTCGGCACCGGACCCCCGATGGCCGCTACTCGCCCGGGAAGCGGAGGCCGCCGAGGCGGGTTCGGTGTACGCGCTGCCGCTACAACTGGGCGCGATCCGGGTCGGTGTCCTCAGCCTCTATCTGGACGCCGGGACCCAACTGAGCACAAGCGATTTCGGCGACGCCATCGCGATCGCCGACCTCGTCACGTCGCTTCTGCTCGCTTCGGGAACCACCGAGGAGCCGGATCCACTCGACCACTGGTGGGTTCAGCCGCAGTCTTCCCGGGAGATCCACCAGGCCACCGGGATGGTCGTCGCGCAACTCGGGGTGAGTGTCCGCGTCGCGTACGCGAGATTGCAGGGATATGCCTTCGTGCGGGGACGCCGGCTCGACGACGTGGCCGCCGAGGTGGTGCACGGCGGCCTGCGCATCGACGTTGATCCCGATGACGATCAGGCCCCCGCCTCATGAGCACACCGTATGAACACAGGCCACGCCGTGGCAGAATGCCGTAGGGAGCAAAATGGACCGTTACGAGGGTTTGGCCCGCGCATTTGTGGGGCTGGCGGACACGCTGGTCGCAGACTTCGACGTGATCGAACTGGCCCAGCAGCTGGTGGAGAACGCCATGACGCTGCTGCCGGTCGATGCCGCGGGAATCGTCCTCGCCGACGTGCACGGCAGATTCCAGGTGCTGGCCTCCAACAGCGAACAGACGCGTTTGCTGGAACTGTTCCAGATCCAGCATGACAACGGCCCGTGCCTGCTGTCCTACCGCACCGGCGAACAAGTGGTCGCCGAGGATCTTCGGATCGACATCGCCCGCTGGCCGGAGTTCGCCGCACTGGCCATCGAATACGGCTTTTTGTCCGTGCACGCACTGCCGCTACGGCTGCGCAACGATCGGGTGGGCGCGTTGAATCTGCTGCGCTTCGATTCCGGGAAGATGTCGGATACCGATATCGCGATCGGTCAGGCGCTCGCCGACGTGGCGACGATCGGGATCGTCCACCAACGTGTCGCCTTACAGTCGGACGTCCTGAATCAGCAGCTGCAAACCGCGCTGAACACACGGACGGTCATCGAACAGGCCAAGGGTGTCCTCGCCGAGCGGGGCGGCGTCGACATGGACGCGGCATTCGGTGTGTTGCGCCGCTACGCCCGTCGCAACAACAGACGACTCGCCGATGTCGCACGCTCCGTCGTCGACGGCGCCGACACCGCCGACATCCTCAACCCGAGCTAACTGCTCGACCACCCGGTCAGGGGCTCGGCTCACCCGACGAGTTCCCCTCGTTGTCATTGTGCGCGGCGGCGCTCGGTTCATCCGCGGGCGACGTATCGTTCGCCTCCGCGGCGGGCGCATCGTCCTGACCCGGGGCGGCGCCGGGATCGTCCGGAGAGGAGAACGGCTCCCCCTGGTCCTGCGACTCCTCGTCCGACTCGAACGGATTGTCGGGGTCCACGGCGTCCTCGAAGTCCGGTTGCGGAGAGAAGGTGGGCTCCTCGGACGCCGCGGCACTCGTGAAGGACGGCTCGGCGGGCGCCACCGGCTCGGCGATTGCGGGGGTGGTGAAGTCGGCCATGATCGGTTCGGCCTGCTCGGGAACCGGGGCGAACGTCTCGGGGGCGAACGTCTCCGGGGCGAACGTCTCCACTGCGAACGTCTCCATGCTCGGCGCGATCGAGAAAGCGGCCATCTCGGCCGGTGCCTCGATCTGGACCACCACCGCGAATTGGACGGGCTGTTGCAGGACCACGGATGTCGGCATCACTGCGATGTTCTCGGCCGCCGGCTGGACGGCAGGGGAATAGACGATGTAGGACTGCCTGCCGCTGATGCTGACCACATCGATCTGCTCGGTCGGCCCCGTCGTGGAGTTGATGTCGATCTTGTCCAACTCGGTCCTGATTCCCGACAGATTGTTCGAGTCCAGGAAAACGGCATCCAGCATGGTGGCCAGATCGGCCAGATCAGGATGCTGAATCAGCTGGGCCAGTAGCGAATCCGGCAGCCGCAGCAACGCCTGGAGCTTCATTTCCAGGCCCACCACACTCGCGTCGTGGCCGTAGCGGGAGTAGAGCAGCATCAACAACGCCTCGAGCTTCGACCTCAGCGGCATCATGGCGACAGCGAACGCCGCACTCGCATGATTGAACGATCCGTAGCTCGCCGACACCGCGGTCGACCGGCCGGTGTCCATCAACCTGAAGCTGATCCGGCTCGTCTGCACCGACAGATCGCCGGCGGCATCCCGCACCGGATTGGATTCCGCGGCGACGGGAGGAGGCCCCTGCGGGAGTGGGACATAGACTCCCGACTCGACAGCCGAGGGGAAAAGCGCCCACGCGTTGATCGCCACGCCCGAGACGAGCAGCACGAGAAAGCCGCGCTTACCCGTCACACCCAAGGGTCCGACACCGCGGCCGATGGGGTGCGCAAACCCGCGCCCGCCGGTTTTGGGTTCGCGGATGGCCGTCAACGGCGGCAGCTGAAGTTCAGTGTGATCGTTCATCGGACGCACTCCTCGTTTAAGCATTCGTGGCGCCGGCCGGCCGGGAGCCCGACTACCGTGTAGCGATATGACGATCTCCGTGAGGATCCGCCGCGGGCACACCTGTGCGCCCTGATCGTCGACGACACACTTCGTCCGCGACAGCGCGGAAACTGGTGCGCCGTATGATATTTCTTGCTTTCGTTCTGATGACCGCCGTCGCCGCCGGCCTCCCGGTCTACGTCCATCCGCGCGTCGACGAATTGCGCCACGCCGACGCCATAGTGATCCTGAGCGGGCCGCACCACGGCCGCTACCCCTTCGGCTTCGAACTCGCCGAACAGGGCTGGGCGCCCAATCTGGTCGTGTCGAACCCGAGCGGGACGGACAATCCCCGCCTGACCCGGTACTGCGCCGAACCGCATGCCCGGTTCGCGGTGCACTGCTTTGTCCCGGACCCACCGACCACCAAGGGCGAAGCGCGGCAGTTGCAGGCGCTGGCTGCCGAACATGGTTGGCGCACAGTCATCGTCGTCACATTTCGGCCTCACGTATCCCGGGCCAGGTACATCCTTCGCCAGTGTTTCGACGGTGAGCTCGTGATGGTGCCGAACCCGACCCCCATCTCGGCGCGCCGGTGGGCATTCGAGTACCTGTACCAGACCGCGGGGTACGTCCGGGCACTGCTGCAACCCGGCTGCTGAACTCGTGGCGGTCACGTCGGGCCACTCTGCGCATAACGCTGCTGCGTCTGCAGGACGAAGGCCGCGAACGTCGCCACGTGCTCCGGCAGCAGCATGGTGTCGCTGCTGCAGCCGTCGGGTCCGGTGAACACAGTGGTGCTCGCGGCAAGTCGATTCCATCGCAACGGGCGCGCCGATGACCGCTGCCACGACTCGCACGGAAGCATGACGTCGAGGTGCAGACCCGAGGATGTCGGCACATACGCCCGTGCCGCAGCCAGCGTCGCCGCCACCACGGCACGGCGGCGGGCCAGCACGGCGTCGCCCACCTGCTCAGACCGCTGCTGTCGTAGGCCGCGCACGGTGTCGGCGAGATGCCGTGCGCGCAGCGCGATGTAACGCCTGCGCTCGGCCATCGGGACGGTGCACAGTCTGCGGGCGTGCGTCATCGATCGGCTGCCGTAATGACGAGCCAGCGCCACCGTCCACTGCAGTCGGCGATAGAACGTGCAGTACGGCGCGCCGAACATGATGAGATTGGCGACCGACGTGCCGGAGTTGGTGAGCTGGCGGGCGAGCTCGAACGCGATCGAGCCGCCGGCGCAGTAACCGGCGATGGTGACCGGCCCGTCGGGTCGGAACGCGCGGATCTGATCGGCGAAATAGCGGGCGATGTCCTCGACATACGTCAGCGGTTCGCTGCCCTCCTCGAGCCCGGGCGGCTGCAGGCCGAAGAAGGGCTGCTCCGCGCCGAGCTGCCGCGCGAGCGCGCGATAGGCGAAAACATCGCCGTTGTGGCCGGCCACCGCGAAGATCGGGGTCCGCGATCCCCGCGGTTCCAGCGGCACGATTGCGCGCTGCTGGGATACGACCCGCTGCGCTTCGCGCAGGAACGCGATGACTTCGGGCTTACGCTGCGCGAGATCGCGCTTGTGCGCGTCGGTCAGCGCCCCGACGGGCGCATTGAGCCGCAGGCGATCACCGTCCAGCGCTATCCGGACGTCGAGCTTGCGCAGCTCTTCCAGTAGGTCAGCAGTCGTCACAGCTCGATCTCCTCCCTCTCCCCGCCGCCGGCGAACGCCAGTTGGTCGCTGCTGACGGTTGCCCACGAGAGCGCGTCGATCGCGGCGGCGAGCTGTTCCGGTGTCGGCCGTTCGAAGAGGTTGCGCAAGGGCAGCTCGACACGCGCCGACTCGCACACGTTCGCCATCACCCTGGCTGCCATCAGCGAATGCCCGCCGAGTTCGAAGAAGTTGTCGAAGACACCGATATCGCTGCGGCGCAGCGCTTCGCTGAAGGCGGCGACGACGAGCGCCTCGGTGGTCGACCGCGGGTCCATGAACGGACACGGCTCGCTGTGGTGGTGGGTGGGGGSGGGTAGGGCTTTGCGGTCGAGTTTGGCGCTGGTGGTCAACGGCAGGGCGTCCAGGTACTGGAAGTGCGCGGGCACCATGTATTCGGGCAACCGGGTGTGCAGGCTCTGGCGCAGATCGGCG
The DNA here is from genome assembly GCF_056400845.1 of Mycobacterium sp. P4_H6. Classification (NCBI taxonomy): domain Bacteria; kingdom Bacillati; phylum Actinomycetota; class Actinomycetes; order Mycobacteriales; family Mycobacteriaceae; genus Mycobacterium; species Mycobacterium sp. P4_H6. The sequence goes on from NZ_JBFUKN010000048.1 coordinate 41,095, forward strand.
ATCAGAGCCGGTGGCGCCTGCGGGGCCACCAGATAGGCCACCAGCTTCTTCTCACCGGGAACATCCTCACGGTCGATGACCGCAACCTGATGCACCGCAGGATGTTCGGCGATCACCGTCTCGATCTCACCGAGCTCGACACGGAAACCACGGATCTTGACCTGCTGATCGATACGGCCCAGATACTCCAACTCCCCACCCTGGCACCAACGCGCCAGATCCCCACTGCGATACATCGGCCCACCATGGAACGGATCGGTCAGAAACCGCTGCGCAGTGAGCTCAGGACGATTCAGATAACCCGCCGCCACCCCCGCACCAGCGATATAGAGCTCACCGGGCACCCCCACCGGCACCGGCCGGCCACGCTCATCGAGCAGATAAATCCGGATATCAGGCAACGGCGACCCGATCACACTGCCGACACCAGCAGCCAGATCAGCCCCGGTGATCCGCCGACAGGTCACATACAACGTCGCCTCGGTCGGACCGTACATATTGATGACCTGCGGGCCGGCATCACCGTAACGCTCGAACCACGGCGCCAGACTCGCCAACTGCAATGCCTCACCGCACAACAACACATAACGCAACGCGAACACACCCCGCGCGGCAACCCGATCGACATCGATGAACGCACTGAACCCCGTCGGAGTCTGACTGAGCACACTGACCCCCTCACGGGCCACCAGCGCACGAAACGCCGCCGGATCACGGCTGGTGTCATGATCCACCATCACCAGCCGGCCCCCCACCAGCAGCGCACCCCACAACTCCGACACCGAGATGTCAAACGAATACGAATGCCACAACGTCCACACATCATCAGGACCGAAACCGAACTGCCCGATCGTGGTCTCGAACAGCCGCAACACATTACGGTGAGTAACCCGCACACCCTTGGGCTGACCGGTCGAACCCGAGGTGTACATGACATAGGCCAGGTCCTCACCGCGACCCTGCGCCGCCGGCGACGCAGGGTCGCGGCCCACCACCGGCAGCGGCTCATCCAGACACACACACCGCACCGGCAGCACACCCAACTGCCCAGCCACACCACGCTGGGTCAACACCACCTCAACCCCGGCATCAGCGAGCATGAACCCCACCCGATCCACCGGATACAACAGATCCAACGGCAGATACGCCGCACCCGCCTTCAAAATCCCCAAAATCCCGACCACCACATCAACACCACGAGCCACCCGAAGACCCACCACGGCACCGGCACCCACACCCAGCCCACGCAAACACCCCGCCACCGCCTCGGCACGACAGTCAAGCTCGGCATAACTCAACTCCACCCGACCACCCACACCATCAGCACACACCGCCACCGCATCCGGACGCACCGCCACCTGACGCGCAAAACCCCCATGCAACGTCACATCACGAGTCACCACCACCGGAACCCCACCATCACCCACCAACACCACCCGCTCAGCAGCACTCAGCAGTGACAGGTCGGCCAGAGGTGCGGCCGGGTCGGCCACGATCTGTTCGAGTAGCAGGCGGTACTGCGTGAGCCAGCGCGCGACCGTCGTGTCCTCGAAAAGGTCAGCGTTGAATTCACATTCGAGCACGACGCTGTCGCCGTCATCGATCGCGGTGACGCCGAGCTCGAAGTTGTAATACGCCCTGGGCATTTCGACGCCCGTGACGGCAGTGTCGCCGAAATCGAAGGTGCTGCTGAACTTGTCATTGAAGAACAGGGACACCAACGGCATCCGGCCCGGGTCCCGGGACAGCCTGAGGCGCTGCACCAGCGTGCCGAAGGTCAGACGCTGATGTGCCTGGGCATCGAAGAACGCGCTGCGTACCGCGCGCAGGTGTTCGGCGAACGTCAGTTGCTCATCGATGCGGCAGCGCAGCGGAATCGTGTTGACCCCGTGTGCCACCAGGTGTCGGTTCTCCTGTAGCGCCTGACTCGCCATCGGAACGCCGATGATGAAATCGTCGGCGGAGGTGAGGCGCGCGACCAGCACCTCGAAGGCGGCGAGCATGGCCACGAACTGCGTGGCGCCCTCCTTTGCCGCGCCGGCACGAAAAGCCCGGAAGAGCTCCTTGTCGATGGCCAGGACCTGCCTGCCGGCGGTATAGGTCTTGTAGACGGGGCGGTTGCGGTCGAGCGGCAGCTCGAAGCTCGGCACGCCACTCGTGTACTGGTCTGTCCAGAAGTCYAGCGCCGCATCCATTTCTGCGATGGTGTCGGTGCTCTGTTGATCGGCCACAAAGTCACGGAAGGAAGCTGCTGGGGGCAGATCGGCCGGCAGACCGACACGGTCGGCCGCGTAGATCTTCGCGAGGTCATCGAAAATCACGGTCGAGGACCACCCGTCGACGATGACGTGGTGCGCGGTGAATATCAGTCGATGACGGTCGGGCGCCTCGCGGAGGACTTCAGCGCGCCACAAGGGAGCGGCCCCCAGATCGAACGGTGTGTGTGTTTCACGGTCCACGATGGCCGCGATCGCCGTCTCGCGGTCCCGGGCCCCGAGCGTCACGAGGTCGGTCAGTGCCAGCGTGACCTCCACCTCGGGCAGGACGCGCTGCGATTCGTTCACCAGATCGATGCAGATGCGCAGTGCCTCGTGCCGACGCACCACCTGCGACAGTGCGGTGTGCAACGACTCCACCGACAGCTCGCCCTGCAACGTCAGCACGAAACACTGGTTGTACGAGCAGTTCGCGTCATCGCCCATCAGCGTCGCCGCGCAGATCTCACGTTGCGGCTCGGTCAGGGCGAAGTCATCCTCGAGCTCGGCGAACGGGTCGAAGTCCACGGATTCGTAGTGAGCCATGATGTCACCGCCGTCCGACCAGTTTGCGTTGGCGCGCAAAGGCTTCGCGTTGTCTGTGTGCGCGGTCCATGGCGTCGTCGGTACCCATGACGTCACGGGGTTCCCCGGCAAGGTGGCGCGCCAACGTGCGTATGGTCGGATACTGCAGCAAGGCGACGATCGGCAGATCGGCGCGCAGTTTGTCCGTGAGTTGCGCATGTACCCGGATGCTGAGCAGCGAATCACCGCCGAGTTCGAAGAAGTGGTCGTCAAGGCCGACGCTGTCGATACGTAGCACCGCCTTCCAGACACCGGCGATCGTCTCCTCCGCCGGGTTGCGCGGCGCCTGCCGGGGTTCGGAGGTTCCGCTGTGGTGGTGGGTGGGGGCGGGTAGGGCTTTGCGGTCGAGTTTGGCGCTGGTGGTCAACGGCAGGGCGTCCAGGTACTGGAAGTGCGCGGGCACCATGTATTCGGGCAACCGGGTGTGCAGGCTCTGGCGCAGATCGGCGATCAGAGCCGGTGGCGCCTGCGGGGCCACCAGAT
>NZ_JBFUKN010000049.1:0-44004 GCF_056400845.1 Mycobacterium sp. P4_H6
CCACAGTCCAATCCGCGCAGCACGACCGTCGACTGTGCCTCCGCGGTGGCAGGCTCGTCGACGATCGCGCCGCCCCGTCGCTCCAGGTAGGCCTGCAGTCGGGGTGCCGCCGCAACGACGGCCGCGCGGAAGAAGGTGAAGGTGGCCAGCCATCGGGTCACCAGATAGCCGGCGTGCATATCCCAGCCCTGGTAGTAGCCGCGTTCCAGGGCCCGGGTCACCAGCCGGTGATGCCTGCGGATCGCGGCCACCACCTGGTCGTCGTCACCGACAGGGAACACCTGGGTGGAGCCGTCGGCGATCCACACCCCGGTCTGCGCGGCGGCGGTCTGCATGACGGCCTTGGCGTGGTCGGCGATGGGATGATCCAGGGACTGCTGCTGCGGCGCGATACCGCACGCCGCGCTGTAGTCGTAAGTGCCGTAATGCAATCCGCTGCACCGGCCGTCGGCCAGGTCGATGGCACGGGCCACCGTCGCGGCGCCATCCGCACCGATGACGGCCTGCGGGCTCTCGATCTGCAGTTCGAATTGCAGCGTGCCGGGCGCCAGGTCATGTGCCTGCTCGAGGGCCTCGCACAGCCAGACGGTGGCGGTGACCTGTTCGGCCGCACGCAGTTTCGGCACGGTGAACACGAAACCGGGCGGTACGCCGCCATCGAGCACCAGTTCCAGGGTGCGCACCGAACGTCGGCGGTCCGCTGCGGTCAACCCCTTGATCCGGATGCCTGAACTGCCCAGTGCCAGCGCACGCAGGGTGTCCCCGGCCTGCACCGCGTCGGCGTCCTCGGCCTCGTCGGCCCGCCGCCCGTAACCGTCCTCGAAATCCAGCCGCAGATCCGCGATGGGTGCGGTGCGCAGCCGGTCCCTGACCATCGCCAACGTGGTTTCGTCACCGAGCTCGGCGAACACCTCGGGGTGGCGGTCCAGCAGTTCCAGCGCGTGCGCGCCCCATTCGATGACGGTGGCCGGGCCCGCGTCGGCGGCGCTGATGTACACGGTGTGCACGGGCTGGCTGCCAGGGCGATCCCCCGGGTACCTGGCCGCCAGCGCCGCATCGACACCCTCGAGCAGGGCGTCGACGCGTGTGAGCGTGTCCTCGGGGACTCGGCGCACAGCGGGCATCGGTCCATCCTGCCGTGTCAGCGTGACTTGAGCACCTCCAGGCGGCGGATCGCCTCGTCCATCGTCTCGTCGCGTTTACAGAAAGCAAAGCGCACCAGGTGATTCCAGCCATGATCGCCGCTGGTGAACGCCGACATGGGGATCGCCGCCACCCCGGCGCGCTCGGGGAGTTCGGCGCAGAATGTGGTGGAGTCGGCGTATCCGAGCGGCCGTGGGTCCGCGCACAGGAAATAGGTGCCGTGGCTGTCGTGCACGGCGAATCCGATATCGGTCAGCGCGGCGGCCAGCCGGTTACGCCGGGCCTCGAAGGTATCGCGCAGCGCCAGCGACCAGCCGTCCTCGTCGTTGAGGGCCTGGGCGACGGCGGGCTGGAACGGGGCGCCACCCACATAGCTCAGGTACTGCTTGGCCGCCCGCACGCCCGCGATGAGGTCGGCGGGCCCGCACGCCCAGCCGATCTTCCAGCCGGTGACGTTGAACATCTTGGCCGCACTGGAGATGGTGACGGTGCGCTCCGCCATCCCGGGCAGCGCCGCAAGCGGCAGGTGCCGCAGGCCGTCGAAGACCAGGTTCTCGTACACCTCGTCGGTGATCACCAGTAGGTCGTGCGCGATCGCGAGCTCGGCGATCGCAGCAAGCTCCTCGGCGGAGGCGACGGTGCCGGTCGGATTATGCGGCGAGTTGAGGATGAGCGCCCGGGTGTTGGGCGTCACCGCAGCGCGCAGCGCCTCGACGTCGATGGCGAACCCGCGGCCGTCGGCCACCATCGGCACCGCGACCCGATGACAGCCGGCCATCGCGATCACCGGGGAGTAGGAGTCGTAGAACGGCTCGATCACCAGGACCTCGGAGCCTGGTTCGACCAGCCCGATGACCGACGCGGCGATGGCCTCGGTCGCCCCGACGGTGACCAGGATCTCCGAGTCGGGGTCGTAGCTGACCCCGTAGAGCCGCCGGCGCTGATCGGCGATGGCCTCGCGCAGTGCCGGGATGCCCAGGCCGGGTGGGTACTGGTTGGTGCCCTCGGCGATCGCGTCCTGGGCGATCTTCAGCATGCCCGCGGGCCCGTCCTCGTCGGGGAAGCCTTGGCCGAGGTTCACCGCACCGATGCGGGCAGCCAGTGCCGACATCTCGGCGAAGATCGTCACCGCGTACGGCTGGAGTCTGCGCACGGTCATGGCGTCGACCCTATCCGTGCTGGGACTTGAACCCGGGCGGCACCACCCGCAGCTTGCCGGCGATCCGGGTCAGGGCCGCCAGGTCGGCGCTGGTGAGTGGGTCGATGACCAGTTCGCGGACCGCCCGCACATGGATCGGCGCGGCCGCGATCACCAGCCGGTAGCCGTCGTCGGTGAGTTCGGCCAGCGTGTAGCGGCCGTCGTCGGGGTCGGGGAAGCGGGTCACCCAGCCGCGCTGCTCGAAGCGCTTCACCACATTGGACAGTCGGGACAGCGATCCGTTGGCCAGGAACGCCAACTCGCTCATCCTGATTCGCCGATCCGGGGCGTCGGAGATGTGACTCAGCGTCAGGTATTCGAAGAGGGTCAGGTCGACCTCCCGCAGCGGTGCCTCGAGCTTCCCCGGCATGAGCAGGATCAGCGAGATCAGACCGGTCCACGCCTGCTTCTCGTCCTCGGACAGCCATTGGGGGTCATCGCCGCTCGCCATCCCCATGACTTTACGCATGAAGTCATCAGGTGTACGTTTTACTTCATGCATGAAGTAAAACGAGACATCGAGTTCTTCACCACGCCCGGTTACGGCGAGACGGCCCTGGTCGAGCGCCACTACCACCAGGCCGTGCGGATCGGCGACCGCGTCGAGATCTCCGGCCAGGGCGGCTGGGACGACGACCTGAACTTCCCGGAGTCACTCGAGGACGAGATCATCCGGGCCTTCGAAAACGTGGAACGCACGCTGGTCGCAGCGGGCGCATCCTGGCGCGATGTGGTGCAGGTGAACTCCTACCACGTACTGCACGAGCCGGACGAGAACTTCGACGCCCACAACGAGGTCATGTTCGCGCAACTGCGTAAGTGGACGCCGGACCGGCCGCCCATCTGGACCGAGATCGGCGTCACCGCGCTGGGCGCGCCCCGGATGCGCATCGAGATCCGCGTCACCGCGGTGATCGAAAACTGATGCGCGCCATCGTCTTCGACCCCGACGCTCCGCGCAAGTTCGCGATCGCCGACGCCCCCGACCCGGTGCCCACGGCGCCGAACGAATTGCTCATCGCCGTCAAGGCCATCTCGCTGAACTTCGGTGAGGTGTACTACGGCGACAACGCCGAACACCCCGGCGACATCCCCGGCTGGGACAGTGCCGGCGTCGTGGTCACCGCCGCCGCGGACGGATCGGGCCCGCCGGTGGGCGCCAGGGTGGCCGGTGCCGCCTGGTCGCAGGGCTGGGCGCAGCGACGGGTGCTGGCAGCGGAAAACGTTGCGGTGATTCCTGATTCGGTCGACTTCGAGACGGCGGCCGCGTTGCCGGTCGCCGGGGTGACCGCCGTGCAGACCATCCGCCGGCTCGGACCCGTGCTCGGCAAACGGGTGCTGGTCACCGGCGCATCGGGCGGTGTCGGCCGGCTGGCCGTCCAGTTGGCCGCCCGGGCGGGCGCACACGTGATCGCCGCGGTCGGCAGCCCCGAGCGCGGTGCGGGCCTACACGAACTCGGGGCCGACGAGATCGTGGTCGGCCTGGACGGGGTCGCCCCGGTGCACGGCGTGCTCGAACACGTCGGCGGCGCCATGCTGGCCGACGCGTACGGTCTGCTCGAAGACGGCGGCACGGTGATCTCCGTGGGTGCGGCATCCGGTCAGCCGACGGTGATCGACTTCGAGGCGGCGCGAATGGCGCACAAGAACAACAGGATCGAGTCGTTCATGGCGAGCTGGCCGGTGGGCGAGGAGCTTCAGTACGTCCTGGACCTCTCCGGCCGCGGACAGTTGGACGCCCAGGTCGGCTACCGCGATTCCTGGGACAACCTCGACGCGGCGATCRATGCCCTGCTGGGCCGCCGGGTGGCCGGCAAGGCGGCGCTCACGGTCAGCTGAGCAGCGGGCGCAGATCGGTGTCGATCCAGTCGGTGAAGCTCTGCCACCCGACCTGCGGGTACTGCGCGTGCAGTGCCGGGATGTCCACGGTGTAGCCGCCGGCGGCCAGGAATCCGAACATGGCCCGCATGTCGTCGGAGCCGATATCGTCCGGGTCGCTGGTGGCCAGCCGCACCGGCTTGCCCAGTGCCGCCGCGATCGCCGCGGTCATCTGCTGCGGAGTCGGTTCGTCGGAGGCGATGTCGATACGCATGCCGCGGACCGGATCCGGATCGGTCAGCACCGCCGCGACGAACCGCCCGAGATCGCGACGGGACAACTGTTGCAGCGTCGTGTCGGCGGGCAGTGGCAACGCGAACACCCCGGCCTTGATGTCGTCGAGGCCGCCGAGCATGTTGTCGTAGAAGTACGAGGGCCCGACGATGGTGTACGACAGCCCGGACCGGGCGAGCGACTCCTCCACTTCAGCCTTGCTGTCGAAATGCGGTATGCCGGTGTGCTGGTCGGCATCGGCGACCGAGGAAAACACCAGGTGCGGCACCTGCGCCGCCAGCGCGGCGTCCAGGATGGTCCGGCCCTGGGCGACCTCGGCCTCGGGACCGTCCTCGAACGGCGTGGTCAACGCGTAGGCGCCGTCGACCCCGGTGAAGGCCTGTGCCACCGAGGTCTCATCGGACAGATCCGCGGCGACGACCTCGACACCGGCTGCGCTGAGACGTCGGGCCGAGGCGGAGTCGGTGCGACGGGTGATCCCCCGTACCGTCGACCCGCTGTCCAGCAGCGCCCTCACCACGGCACCGCCCTGCGCGCCGGTGGCGCCCAGCACTACGAAATGTCCTGTCATCACTGCAGCCTAATGGCCGCTTATCCCACGCCTTCCAGGGTGTCCGTCTCGGTCTGGCCGATCCTGGCGATGACCTCGGGACGGTTGCGCACCAGGTGGTAATACCAGGCCAATGCCACGGCGACCGTCGCCAGGAACAGGTACGGCAGGATGTTCAGCGGGAAGCTGGGCACCGGGTACACGTTGGCGAAGAAGGTGTAGGCCATCGCCAGGATCGCGATGACGGCGGTGACCCACACCAGCCGGTTCGGCTGGCCGGTGCGCCGGGTGTAGACCACACAGGCGGCGGCGACCAGCGAGTAGGCGACCATGTATCCGTAGGTGGCGTAGGTATCGACCCACACCACGATGTCCATCGGATGCACACCGACGGCCAGCAGGACGACGTCCAGGACGATGGCTGCCGGCCCGGCGATCAGCAGCACCCGGTGCGGCGTCAGGTGGCCTTCGTGGGTGCGGCCGAACCTGTCGGCGACCACGCCCTCCTTGCCCATCACGTAGACGATGCGGCCGACGACGTTCAGCGGGGCGACCACCACCGCGAAGAACGAGGCGCCGACTCCGAACAGCAGGATCGGATTGAACCACGAGGGCATGCCGATCAGAATCGCGATGTCCTGCAACGGATTGGCGCTGTCGGCCAGCCCTTCCTGGAGCACCGCGATCTGGGTGTAGGCGGCGAACACGTACAGCACACCCACCACCAGCGCGCTCCACATGATGGCGCGCGGGATGGCGGTGTACGGGTTGCGTGCCTCCCGGCCCAGCGCATCCGCCGAGGAGAACCCGACGAAACCGAGGATGCCGAGCACCATGCCCGCGGCCACACCCTGTCCGGGGATGTTGCTGAACGAGAACTGGGACGGATCCCAGGCCGCCGGTCCCGCCCACACCAGGGCCAGCACCAGCAGGACCGTGATGATGGTGACCGAGACCAACTCCAGGGTCAGCGATACCCGCGCCGAGAGCCGGATGCCACGGATGGTGAACAGCGTTGCGAGACCGCCCAAGACGATCGCGAGCACGATCKTCGACCCGACGCCGCCTGCCGGAATCCCCAGGGAGATCAGGAAATCGCTGGTGTAGGAGATCGCCCCGCCGAGCGAGCCGGCGGCGATGCCCCAGCAGCCCACCAACAGTGCCACCCCCGCCAGGTAGGCCCCGAACGGCCCGAGGCCCTTGGACACATAGGTGTAGAGCGAGCCGGCCGACGCATTGCGGCGGGCGAACACCACCACGCAGTACCCGACCGACAGGATGACCACGGTCGCCAGCGCGAACGACACGATGGTGCCGGTGCCCGCGCTCAGGTAGATGGCCGCCGCCGTGAAGGCGATGACGGCACTGGGCGCGATGTTCGCGATGGCCTGCGCGGCCAGTTCGGGACCCGACATCACACCGTGGCGCAGGCCGGCGTCGACGGGAGGGGTTTCGGTGGCCATTCGGCTCCTTGAGGTTCGAAAGTCGTTATCGGCGAGAGGTTTCAGGGGATGAGCAGGGTACGTAGCGCTTCGCCGGACTCCAGGTCGTCGAACGCTGCCGCCGCCTCCTCCAACGGTCGGCTGGCCCAGACCAGCGCGTCGAGTTTGAGCTGGCCGTCCATGTAGCGGTCGACGAGCGCGGGGATGTCGATGGAGGGACGCACCGATCCGTAGTTCGAGCCGAGGATGCGCTGATCGGCTTCGGCCAGCACCAGYGGTTCGAACGACGCCTTGGCCCCGGTGGGCGGCAGGCCGACCACGACGGCCGCCCCACCCAGTCCGAGCATCCGGATGGCCTGCTCGGTGGTGCCGGTGTGGCCGAATGCGTCGAAGGCGTAGTCGACGCCGTCGGGGATCAACTCCCGCAACTGCTCCTCGGCATCGCCGGCAGAGGCATTGATGCGGTCGGTGGCGCCGAACTGCACGGCCATCTTGGTCTTGTCGTCGCGGACGTCGATGGCGATGATCCGGCTGGCGCCGGCCAGCTTCGCGCCCTGGATGACGTTGAGACCGACGCCGCCGCAGCCGATCACCGCAACGGAGGCACCCGGCTCGACCGCGGCGGTGTTGAGCACCGCGCCGACCCCGGTCGCCACGGCGCACCCGACCAGCGCGATGACGTCCAGCGGCGCATCCTCGCGCACCTTCACCGCGCCGGACGCCGGGACGACGACCTCCTCGGCGAAGGAGGACACCCCGAGATAGTGGTGCACCACCTCGCCGTTGCGCGACAGGCGCGAGGTGCCGTCGAAAAGGGTGCCCAGCGGTGCGACCACGGTGGCGACCTTCTGGCAGCGCGCCTCGTGGCCGGACCGGCAGTAGCGGCACTCGCCGCACGGCGGTACCCAGGAGAGCACCACATGGTCACCGACCGCGAGCGTGGTGACGCCCTCACCGAGTTCGGTCACCACGCCGGACCCCTCGTGCCCCATGACCAGGGGCGCGGGTGCGTCCCACTCGCCGCGTTTGACGTGCAGATCCGAGTGGCACACCCCGGCGGCGGCGATCCGCACCCGCACCWCGCCCGGTTTGGGGCCGGCCAGGTCGACGTCCACGTACTCGATGGGCGTGGCGGGATCTCGGAAGACGATCGCTTTCACGGTGCTCCTTTACAAGCGGGAATCCACCGAATCGTAGGGAGCACGCAGCGCCGGCGACAGCCGCAAAAAGTGTGATCGGAGGAGCCTGATCCATCATTTTGTACACTCGGTCGTGGCCTATGACGTGCGGGCGATCGCCGAGCATTTCGGTGCCGAGCTGATCACCGGTGCCGTCGACGGCGCGACGCCGGTGGAGGGCAGCGTGGCCCTGGCCGACCTGGCGCTGGCGAGCTCGCCCGGTTACGCCACGCTGGTGGTGGCCGCCCCGACGGACTGGGCGGCAGCACTGGAGTCCGGCGACGCGCGGACGCCACTCGCCGGATCCGTCGCGATCATCGCCGGCGGCGCCGCGGCCGACACACTCCGCACACTCCTTGTCGACAGGGAGATCACCGCCATGGTGGTGCCCGAGCTGGCCGCCGACCTGGTGCGCGCGCGGCTGACGGCCCTCATCGCGGCCGACCAGGCCGCCGAGGACCGGCGGGTCACCACCGGGACCAAGGTGCTCACCCAGGTAGCCCGGCGCGGCGGGGTGGTCGCGGTGGTGGCCGAGCTGGCGCACCGGATCGACGGATGGGCGGTGCTTCTCGATGCGCACGGCGAGGTGATCACCACCGCAGGCGCCGGCAGCCTGCATGTGCGTGACGCGGGCTCGGTCGCCTTCGGGCGCCGGGTACGGATCCGTCATCCCGGGCTGCAGGTGCATCCGGTCGGTCAGGGCGAGGACGTCAGCGCCTATCTGGTCATCGGTGCCCGCGGTTCCACCAGCCGCAGCCGGGATCTGGCATCTCAGGTGGCCGCCCTGCTCGATCTGCTGCTGCACACCACCGACCATCCGGCGACCGAGCGGCTGGGCCGCGAGGTGATGATGTCCACATTGCTGCGTGGTGGCGACGAGGCGTCAACTCTGCTGCGCCGCTGGGGAGTTCACGATCAGTCGTTGACGGCGTTCGCGGTGGCGTCGAGATCGACGGCGATCGATCCGGAACGGCAGTCCATCCGCTGGCTCGACGAACTCGGTGCGGTGCACATGGTGTCGGCCGAGCGCGGGCGGGTGCTCGGGTTCATCGGCGCCGACCGTGCGCAGGAACTAGCCGCCCTGGTGGAGCGGCTGACGGCCGACGCGAGCCTGCCGCTGAGGATGGGGCTGGGGTCGGCCGCGACGCCACAGGTGTTGGCCCGCAGCGCCGCCGAAGCCCGGCAGGCACTGGAGACCGCCGTCGTCGACTCCCGGCCGGTCGTCTGGTACCGCACCTTGGCCACCGTCTCCTACGTGCTGGACCACCTGGACCACAGCGCGATGACCCGGGTGGCTGCGGTGCTGGATCCGTTACGCGACGACGGCGGCCGGCACGGGGCGCTGACCCGCACGCTGGAGGTCTACCTGGCAGAGCACGGGGCGTGGGGTTCCTCGGCGACCCGACTGCAGGTGCATCGGCAGACGCTGGCGGCGCGGATCCGCCGCATCGAGGAGCTCACCGGATTGTCGATGGCCAGCCCGGACGACCGGGCCGCCGCCTGGCTGGCCATCCGCGCCCTGAAGAGCCCGGCGCTGGGCTGAGGCGCTCTTATTCCCGCGCGAGGGGGTACATCGTGTGACTCCCTGATCTGTGCCCACCGAGCTGGAATGAGTACATGACCAACACTGATGACCCCATCGCCTTGGTGACCGGTGCGAACACCGGCATCGGCTTCCATCTGACTCAGCAACTCGCCCGCACCGGCGCGCGCGTACTGCTGGCATCGCGTGATCCCGAACGCGGCAAAGCGGCCGCGCAGCAGCTGGCGGCCGAAGGTCTCGACGTTGACGTCCTCACCCTCGATGTCACCGACGACGAGACCATCACCGCCGCCGTCGGCCACATCACCGACACCTATGGGCGCCTCGACATTCTGATCAACAATGCGGCGATCGTGGGTGACGGGTTGCCGGCGTCCCAGGTGAGCCGCGCCTCCCTGTTGCAGACCTTCGACACCAATGTGGCGGGTATCGCCGCCACCACGAATGCCCTACTGCCGCTGCTGCGGGCCTCGTCGCGGCCGCGGATCCTGAACGTGTCCAGTGAGCTCGGATCGACCCGACTGGTCAACGATCCCGAATGGCCGCACAGCGATGTGGCCGCAGCCGCCTATCAGGCGTCCAAGAGCGCTGTGGACATGCTGACCGTCCTGTACGCCAAAGAACTGGCGCACGAGGGCATCTCGGTGGTATCGGTGAGCCCGGGCTACCGGGCGACCGGCCTGAACAACGGCCAGCCGATGGAGGGCGCCGGTGATCCTGCGGTGGGCGCGGCCGGCATCGTCGGCGTTGCGCTGTCCGCTGAATTCCGCACCGGTCAGTTCCTCAGCGATCAGGGGGAGCTCGTCGCCTGGTGAGGCGTGCCAGTATCGAGGTATGGATGGACAGGTGGCCGGGGAGTTCCTGCGGGCGGTTCGGGAAAGCCGCGACCCCGGCGCCTTCGGGTTCGCGGCGAACGGGCGGCGCACCAGCGGGCTGCGGCGCTCCGAAGTGGCGGAGCTGGCGCACATCTCGGTGGAGCACTACACCAACCTGGAGCGTGCCCGGGGCAGCGGCCCGTCCGAGCAGGTACTCGGTGCGCTGGCCGATGCGCTGCGCCTCGATGACGATGAGCGGCGGCATCTGTTCCAGCTCGCCGGCCGCAACGTCCCCGCGGGGAGCGAACCCAGCACGGAGGTCAGTCCGAGCGTCGCGACGATGGTGCAGGGCCTCGGGAGCACCGCGGCTCTGGTGCTCAGCGCGCGTTTCGACATCCTGGCCTGGAATGCCGCTGCTGCGGAGTTGATGGAGGATTTCGGCGCGCTGGCGCAGGCCGAGCGCAACATCGCACGCCGCCATTTCCTGTCCGAGCAGGGGCATTACGGCATGAGCGAGGCGCAGGAGTTCTCCCGGATGGTGGCGGGCCAGCTGCGCGCCACGGCGGCCCGCTACCCCCGGGACGCGGGTACGCAGCAGTTGATCGCCGATCTGCTGGCCGGCAGCCCGGAGTTCGCCGGACTCTGGTCCGACGCCACGGTGGTGAACACCACCCACATGATCAAACGGCTCGACCATCCCGAGCGCGGCCGTCTGACGCTGTCCTGCGACGCCCTGATGGACCCGCACCGGGATCAGACGATCGTGCTGTTCGYGGTCGTCTCGACCGGTTGAAGCTGCCCCTACGTCAACGACGTCAGGACAGCTGCGGTGCCGGTTGCGGGAGCGGATGCGCACCCTGCGGGCGCAGCCCGTCGAAGATGATGGCGAGGTACCGCTGCCACAGTAAAGGCTTTGGCGTCGAGAGGTTTTCGACGATATGGACCGGCGCACACATCATCAGGAAGACGTCGGTTTCGGTGATGTCATCACGGATGGCACCGGCAGCGCGGGCGCGGTGAACGAGCGTGCCGAGCCGGGTGTGCAACTCGTCTCGGAGCGCGGTCACCGTCGGGTGGTGATCGCTGACGGACTGCAGGAATGTCAGGTCGTGCTGTTGGCGTTGATCGGCGGCCACCGTCAGGAATTCCAGTAGCGCTGCACCCGGATCCGGTGCGCTCTCCAGCTGGTGGGCGACCGTCGTGAGGGTCGTGAGATGACCCGACACGATCGCCGCGATCAGGTCCTCCTTCGAGGCGAAATGCCGAAAAACGGTGCCCTTGGCGACACCCGCCCGACGGGCGATGTCGGCGATCGAGGCGGACGGTCCCCGATCGGCGAACTCGGCTTCCGCGGCAGCCAAAAGCGACTCGCGGTTGCGAGCCGCATCCGCACGGAGCGTGCGATCTGGCGTGGACACACCTCAGCGTATCAAGTTGACCGATCGGTCACCTTGGCGTTACGGTGACGGCACCAAGGTGACCGATCGGTCACCTTGAGCTTCGGTCAAACTCTCGGAGGACATATGCAGTTACGCGGCGCCACGGTCCTGGTCACGGGCACGAACCGGGGAATCGGTCGGCATTTCGCCATCGAACTTCTGCGTCGGGGGGCCAAGGTCTACGCCACCGCGCGGCGGCCCGAACTGGTCGACATCCCGGGTGCCGACGTGCTGCACCTCGACATCACCGATCAGTCGTCCGTGGAGGCGGCCGCCGCACTGGCCCAGGATGTCGACGTCCTGATCAACAATGCCGCCGACACGGCCGGTGGCAATCTCGTCACCGGAGATCTGACCGCCATCCGATCGACGATGGATTCGAACTACTACGGCACCCTCGCGATGATCCGGGCCTTTGCGCCCATCCTTGCGCGCAATGGCGGAGGTGCGATCCTCAACGTGTTGTCCGTCGTCGCGTGGAACACCGTGGACGGCAACACCGCATACGCCGCAGCCAAGTCGGCGCAGTGGGGCCTGACGAACGGAGTGCGTGTCGAGCTCGCCGGGCAGGGCACCCTGGTCGCCGCACTCGTCCCCGGACTGGTGGGCACCCAGACCCTGCTCGACTACGCCGAGAAAACCGGCGTGGACCTGCCCGGTGAGGTGGTGACCGATCCTGCCGATCTGGTCCGGCTGGCTCTCGACGGCCTGGAAGCCGGGGACATCGAGATCCTGGACCAGCTCGCCGTCGCCGCCAAGGAGTCACTGAGCGGTCCGCCCCGCGCTCTCGCGTGGTGATTCAGGTGGCGAACAGCCGCGACGTACGCTCTTCGTGACACATCCCGCTGATCTCGAGGGTGGGGGACAGGCTGCTCAGCTCCGACAACGGGCGCTCGCACGCCGATGCCGCCGCCCGCGTCATCGTTGCGGCAGTACGCAACTGGATACGCTGGCTCTGCAGCGGGCCGAGCCGGCCCAGCCGTACCGCGGCGCTGAGCATCGAGGCCATCAGCGACCGCAGTGATCCGAGGACCGCGAGCTGTTCGCTGACACCCAGATAGGCCTGCACCACGCCGTCGACGACGGCGGCATGACCGGGGGTGCTGCCGGCCAGCACGGCTCGCAGGTACGGGTGCTGCGCCGCGATGCCGATTTCGCAGGCGGTGGCACTCAGCTGCCTGCCCGCCGACACCGACGCCGTGCGGGCATTGTCGAACAACTTGTAGGACGCCATCAGCTCGTCGAGCTCGCCCAGGTGTTGCGCCGACTGCCAATCCCGCCACGCTGCGGCGGTGACGGTGGCATCCAGCGTCGCGTACCCGTGGAGGAGGTAATTACACACCGCCGTCTCGATCGCTTCCGCGTCGGCGTCCGGCCGCTGAGCCAGCCACTCTTCCAGGCCGTGGCTGTGCACCATCCGCCCGGCCGGAAACGCGCTGTCGTGCAACTGCACCCACAGTGCGATCGCGGTGGCCGGGTCAGTGGTGATGGCCGGCATGGTGATTGGCCGCGCGGTGATCGGATGACGTCGCCGACCACCCGTCGGCGGCCATCGCGATCTCGGTGACCTCACCGATCACGCCGAGCCCGGCGAGCATTTCCCGGGCGGCGGCCGCGCTGGTGAACAGCGGCACGGTCAGCGTGTCATGGTCGACGTCGATGGGTGCGTGCTGATTGCCCAGCGTGTGGCCCAGCAGCAGCATGGCGCGGGCGGTGTTGTCGGCGAAGCGGACCCGGATGGCCGGTTCGTGCGGGCGCCGCACCACCACGGCATCGTAGCCGTCGTCGGCGATCACCATGCCGTGGCGCAGGAAGGCGCCGCGCGGCAACATGATCCGCACCTCGAGTCCGGTGTCGGTGGTCACGAGCTGGCGGTGCTTGCCGGCATCGCCCCAGCCGATGTCGACATGGTGGCGGCGGCGCCCGGCGAAGGCCGGGTCATCGGCGGTTCCGAGAACGGCATCGGCTATCACGTCAGGCGCTCCTTGCGATCGGCGGGGACAACACGCTGTGGCGGGCCGCGGCGTGCAGCGCGCGACACACCTGGTTCAGTTCGGGTGCGCGGCGGGCCGTCAGCCGCGCGAAAACACCGGCCCGGTGCGGAAGTTCGCCTGCCCCGCCGAGTACGCCCGGAAAACGACCGAGGGTGGCGCGGACCGTGGACAGTGCGGGTGCGGGCGATCGACCGGGGGTGACGATGAGCAGGGTGGCCAGATAGTCGCTGTCCAGACCGGCTTGCGCGGTGATCAGCTGGCGGTCCCGCGCGATGACGCGGCCCTGCACCCGCACGGTGAAGGAGTTGTCGACGCCTGCGTACCGGAAGCGTTCACCGTGCGCGATCCGTCCCCCGGCGATGGCGTCCCAGCCGATATAGGTTCCGCCCTCGTCGACGTCGAGTTCGATGCTTTGGGTGAACGTCGAATCCGATTGCGGAATGATCGTTTTGGGAAGGTACTCCAGCACGGCACCGGAGTCGACGGCGAAACGCAATCGGTGCCGGGCGCCCGGTCCTGTCCCGGCGAACACCTGGGTGGCCGCCTGGCTGGTCATGTAGAGATGGGTGCCGCCCGCGGAATGGACGGTGGTCTGCAGATCGTCATCGGAGAACGTGCCACCGCTGGGGCTCTGCACGCACAGCACCGCCGCGCGCGGGTAATCGGCGTCGGTGTGCAGCGCGGTGGTCACCCGTTGCGGATAGCGTTGCCGCAACTGCGCGATCCGGGTGGTGCCGGTGGCATCGGCCAGGGTGTGCACGGTCAATTCTCCGGGCGCGATCATGCTCTGGCCGTGAGCATCACACCGCGCAACAGTTCGTCGGTCAGCGCGTCCAGGCCGGTACCGGTGCGCAGGTCGGTGAACACCGTGGGTTTCACCGGGCGGGCGATGGCGCAGTCGCGGCGCATGCCGTCCAGATCGGCACCCACCAGGTCGGCCAGGTCGATCTTGTTGACCACCAACAGATCCGCCTGCAACAGGCCGATGCCCTTCTTGCGGGGGATGTCGTCACCGCCCGCGGTGTCGATGACGAAGATCCAGTAGTCCACCAGGTCGGAGGTGAACGTGGCGGCGAGATTGTCGCCGCCGGACTCGATGAGGATGATGTCGAGGTCGTCGAACTCGGCGCACAGCCGCCGTGCCGCGGCCAGGTTGGCGGACGGGTCCTCGCGGATGGCGGTGTGCGGGCAGGCCCCGGTCTCGACGGCGAGTACCCGGTTCGGGTCGATGACGCCGCTGCGGCGGACCCGCTGGGCATCCTCGTCGGTGACCAGGTCGTTGGTGATGACGGCGACGCCGAGGCCCTTGCCGATGAGCTGGGGTACCAGCATCTCCACCAGCCGGGTCTTTCCCGACCCGACGGGTCCGCCGATGCCGACCCGGAGTACCTCAGACATGGTGATCTCCTCGCTATTTCAGTGTGTAGCGGCGGCCCAGCGGCACTGTCGTCATCGGTGTGCTGGTACACACCTGACCGTCGACCATGACCCGGTAGGTGTCCGGTTCGATGCTGATCTCGGGCAGGTAGTCGTTGTGCAGCAGATCGGCCTTGGTGAGCGCGCGGGCGCCCCGGCACGCCACCAGCGGGGTGTTCAGTCCCAGCCGGTTGCCTAGGCCCGCCGCGATGGCCGCTGCGGCGACGAAGTTGACCGACACATCGGCCGGGGTGCGGCCGTAGGCGGCCCACTGCGGCCGGTACTTCAGCGGCTCGCAGGTCATCAGGGAGGCGTTCGCCTCGCCCATCACCGACCAGGCCGGGAACCCACCCTTGAACACCACTTCGGGGCGGATGCCGAAGAACTTGGGTTCCCACAACACGATATCGGCGAGCTTGCCCGGTTCCAGCGAACCGACCTCGTGATCGATGCCGAAGAGCTTGGCCGGGTTGATGGTCAGCTTGGCGACATAGCGCAGGATCCGGGCATTGTCGGCGCCGGTGCCCTCATCGGCGGGCAGCGGCCCGCGGGTGGCCCGCATGTGGGACGCCAGTTGCCAGGTACGCGCGATGGTTTCACCGATGCGGCCCATGCCCTGGGAATCCGAGCCCATCGCCGAGATGGCGCCCAGATCATGCAGCACGTCTTCGGCGGCGATGGTCTCCCGCCGGATCCGCGATTCGGCGAACGCCACATCCTCAGGAATTCGCGGGTTGAGGTGATGGCACACCATCACCATGTCCAGGTGCTCGTCGAAGGTGTTCAGCGTGTACGGGTTGGTCGGATTAGTGGAGGACGGAAGGCAATACGGCTCACCCACCACCCGCATGATGTCGGGTGCATGACCGCCGCCGGCGCCCTCGGCGTGGTAGGTGTGGATGGGCCGGCCGCCGATCGCGGCCATGGTGTCCTCGAAGAACCCGGACTCGTTGAGGGTGTCGGTGTGGATCTGCACCTGCAGGTCGAGTTCGTCACCGGCGTCCAGGGAGGCCCGGATCGCGGCCGGGGTGGCGCCCCAGTCCTCGTGGATCTTGTACCCGATGGCGCCTGCCAGACCCTGCTCGATCAGCGGTGCGGTGCTGGAGGCGCTGCCGTTGCCGATGAAACCGAAGTTCATCGGGAAGGCCTCGGCGGCACCGAGCATGCGGGCCAGGTTGTTCGGTCCCGAGGAGGTGATGCCGACGGTGACCGGCCCGAGGCCGCCACCGATCATGGTGGTGATCCCGCTGGAGATGGCCTCCTCGACCAGTCCGGCGCTGTCGAAATGCACGTGCACATCGATGGCGCCGGCGGTGGCGATCATGCCCTCACCGGAGCGGATGTCGGTGCCCGCACCGATGATCAGTTCCGGATCCACCCCGTCCATGGTGCGTGGATTGCCGGCCTTGCCGACCCCGACGATACGCCCGTCGCGGATCCCGATATCGGCCTTGCGGATGCCGAGCACCGCGTCGATGATCAGCGCGTTGGTGATCACGAAGTCCAGTGCGCCTGCGGCATTGGTGAGATCGCCGTGCACCGCCATACCCTCGCGCATGGTCTTGCCGCCGCCGAAGACGGCCTCGTCACCGTAGACCGTCGCGTCGGCCTCGACCTTGGCCAGCAGCTCGGTGTCGGCCAGGCGCACCCGGTCGCCGGTGGTCGGTCCGTACAGTTCGGCGTAGCGGGCCCGGCTGATGCGATAGGCCATCTCAGGAGCCCGTGTCCAGGAAGCCGAGGGCGTGCATGTCGGTCATGAGCTCCTCGCTCGGGGTCGTGTCGGTGGGTGCGTTGGTGACATCGTTCTGGCCGATCACCAACCGTTCGCCGCCGTAGCTGGTCAGCGAAACATCCTGTGCTTCACCCGGTTCGAAACGCACCGCGGTGCCGGACGGAATGTCCAGGCGCATGCCGAAGGCCGATCGCCGGTCGAATCGCAGTGCCCGGTTGGTCTCGAAGAAATGGAAGTGCGACCCGACCTGGATGGGGCGGTCGCCGGTGTTCTCCACCGTGACCGTGGCGGTCGGCCGCCCGTCGTTGAGTTCCAGATCGCCCTCGGCCGGAAACAACTCCCCGGGGATGACGGCCAGTTCCTCGGCGCTGCGGTTCCCGGGTCCGATGGCGTCGTGCACGGTGACCAGTTTCTGGCCGTCGGCGAAGAACGCCTCCACCTGAACCGAACCCAGCAGGGTGCGCACACCGGGCAGCACATCGTCATCGGTGAGCACCCGCGCCCCGTGCGCCGCCGCGTCGGCGACGTTCGCGCCGGCGCGGGCGGCCTCCACGACCTCGTCGGCGATCAGCGCACGGGCCTCGGCGTAGCTGAGTGCCAGCCCGGCGGCGCGGTGCTTGCGGGCCAGTTCCGCGGCCAGGAAGAGCAGTAGCCGGTCTTCGTCCTTGGGGGTTAGATGCATGGTGTCAGCCCGTGATGCCTTCGGCCCAGGGGTATTCCTTGAGGTAGGGGTCCGGGGTGATCGGCTGCGGGGATTCCCACACCTGCTGGATCAGGCCGTCCGGCGCGACCTTCCCGATGCGTGCGGTCTTGGTGACGTGATGGTTCTCGCCGTCGATGGTGACGGTGCCCTCCGGTGCGTCGACGCTGACGCCGCCGGCCGCGCCCTGGATGTCGGGAACCGCGAACGACTGCGCCTTCTCGACGCTGGCCTGCCACAGTTTGACTGCGGTGTAAGCGGATTCCATCGGATCGGAGGTCACCCGGTCGGCACCGAAGCGTTGCTTGAAGTCTGCGACGAACGCGGCGTTCGCGGGGGTGTCCAGGGTCTGGTAGTAGTTCCACGAGGACAGCTGCCCCACGAGGGAGGCGGCGCCGATGCTCTTCACCTCTTCCTCGCCGACGCACATGGAAATCACCGGCATCATCTCGGGAGTCAGCCCGGCGCTGTTGTATTCGCGGAAGAAGGAGGTGAGGGACCCGCCGACGACGACGTTGAACACGGCGTCCGCGTCGGCGGAGCGGATCTTGTTGACGATGGTGGAGAAGTTGGTGCTGTCCAGCGGCACGTAGTCCTCGCCCTTGATCTCGATGCCGTTGGCCGCGGCGTAGGCCCTGACGATGGCATTGGAGGTGCGCGGGAACACGTAGTCGCTACCCACCAGGTACAGCGACTTCACCCCCTGCTCCTTGAGATAGTCCAGGGAGGGAATGATCTGCTGGTTGGTGGTGGCGCCCGAATAGTAGATGTTGGGCGAGGATTCCAGGCCCTCGTACTGCTGGCCGTAGTACAGCAGTGCATCCGAGCCTTCGAAGACCGGCAGCATCGCCTTGCGGCTGGCGGAGGTGTACCCACCGAAAACCGCTGCGACACAGTCACTGTTGACGAGCTTCTGCGCCTTCTCGGCGAACGTGGTCGGCTCTGAGGCGCCATCCTCGGAGAGCAGGTCGAGCTGCTTGCCCAGCACCCCGCCCTCGGCGTTGATCTGCTCGACGGCCATCACGATGGCGTCGTGGATCACCGATTCGCTGACCGCGAGACCGCCGGACAGCGAGTTGACCGCCCCGACCTTCACGCTGGCGCCCGAGGTGTCCACACAGTCCTGTGCCGCCGCGGTGTCGGTGTCACCGGCCCGGCTGCCGCATCCGACGGTGAGCATGGTGGTCGCCGCGAGCAGTGCCACGCCGACGCGCAGTCGTTTCATGAGGAGCCGCCTTCGAGGTCAGGGATCGTTGGCGCCCAGCGTAGGAATAGCCGGTGGCCGGGGGCTATGGGAGGAATCTCCCATTTGTGCCGCCACCGTTTCGTGTCCGCCGCAGCCCGGAAACATCCTCGAAACATGGCCTGCACATGATGCTTTCGAGGGGCAGAACCACGCGAAGGATGACCGATGGGAGCATACGGCGAGGTGCTGGGCAGCACGTCCAGTATCGAGACCCGGGCGCACGAGATGCTGGACGCGCTCGGCGCCAAAGCGGCGTCCTCGGCGTCGGCGATCAGCCTGTGGGATCCCATCCGGCGCTGCCATGTCGCGGTGGCCAACCACGGATATCCCGACGCGGTGATGGATCACCTGAACACCTGGTTCATCGATCACGATCCGCTCTTCGAGACCATGCGGGCCCGTGGTCTCGGCGCGCTGCGCTGGCGGGACTTCCCCGAGTACCGCGACACCTATTCGGTACAGGGTGTTTTCGCGCCCGCCGGCTTCGACGAGGGCCTGTCCGCACGACTGATCACCGCCGACGGCACCTACGCCGGTACCATCCACGTCAACTGTGACGACGCCCGTTACCCCAGCGATGACGATGTGGGCGAGATCAATTCACTGCGCGCACAGATGGCCGAGCATCTGGACTTCTCGGTGCGGCCCCGGATGGTGGCCGAGCTGCTGGCACCCCAGGCCCAGGCATGGGCGGTGGATGCCGCCGGCCGTGCCCATCTGCTGAGCCTCGGTGACACCTTCGACCGGCCGATCGACCGCGACCTGGTGGCCGATATGGCGCTGGCGGCGCACACCCCCGGGCTGGGCTTCCGCCCCGAAACCACCCGCTGGAACGACGGCACCGGCTGGCTGCACGTCCGCCACATCGCCACCGCTCCGCGCTACCACCAGGACAGCCTGGACGCGGTGATACTGATCACCGCCGACCCTTTGCCGTTCGCGATCACCCCGCGCGAACTGGACGCGCTGACCCTGGCGACGCAGGGTCTGACGAACAACCAGATCGCCGCGCAGCTGTTCATCAGTGTCCGCACCGCAGGTCACCACCTGGAAAGCGCGATGTCCAAACTCGGTGCCGGAAACCGGGCGTCCTGTGTGTCGCAGGCGGTCTCGTGGGGTTTGGTCTCGGGCCGGTTGCTGGCCGGGAATGAATCGGCCGCCCGCAGCGCTTAGCCCAGGGTGACCGATCCTGCTTTCCGCCTCGCCCCCGATGCCACCCTGCTCAAGCCGCTGCGCGTCGGCGCGACCGAAGCCGCCAACCGGATCTTCATGGCGCCGCTGACCCGCTCGCGTGCCCAATCCGACGGCACCCCATCGGATCTGGCCGCCGAGTACTACTCGCAGCGGGCCGGCGCCGGCATCATCATCAGTGAGGCCACCGCGGTGTGCGAGCAGGCCAACGGTGCCTACATGAACACCCCGGGCATCTACACCGACCGCCACCAGGCCGTGTGGGCCGAGATCGCGCAGGCGGTGCACGCCAAGGGCGGCAAGATGTTCGTCCAGCTCTGGCACGTCGGCCGGATGGCCCATCCCGAGATCAGCGGCTTCGACGTCGTCGCCCCGTCGGCCATCGCCGCGAACGCCGTGACCCACACCCCGTCGGGCAAGCAGCAGCTGACGGTCCCGCGGGCGCTGCGGGTGGACGAGATCGAGTCCATCGTCGGGCAGTTCCGTTCGGCCGCGCGCCGTGCCGTCGACGCCGGGATGGACGGGGTGGAAATCCACTCCGCCAATGGCTACCTGCTGCACGAATTCCTCTCCGATGTCGTCAACGTCCGCACCGACGCCTACGGCGGTTCGCCGGAGAACCGGGCCCGGTTCACCGCCGAGGTCGTCGAGGCCGTCGCCGACGAGATCGGCGCCGAGCGGGTCGGGCTGCGGATCTCACCCGGGGGAACTGCCGGGGACATGCGCGAGAACGACACCGTCGGCACCTACGAGGCCCTGCTGGGCCGCATCGCAGGTCTGGGCATCGCCTACCTGCACGTGCTGATCGATCCGTCGACCCAGACGTTCGGGGCGCTGCGGGCGCTGTGGAGCGACACCCTGGTGCTCAACACCGGCCGCGACACCGGCACCGACTTCTGCCAGCTGGAAAGCCTCGCCGACTGGGGCGCCGCCAGCGCCGTCGCCGTCGGGCGTACCTGGCTGGCCAACCCCGACCTGATCGACCGGCTGTTGCTCGGGGCAGAGCTCAACGAACCGGACGCCGGCACCTTCTACGCGTCCGGTCCGGCGGGTTACATCGATTACCCGACGCTCGACGAGCTGGAAGAAGCCCGCACCGCCTGATTTCCGGCGCTCAATGGCCACTTGTTGCACGTTCTCTCCGCGGAGGCGTGCGATAAGTGGCCATTCGCGTATAGCGGAAAGGACGCCCAACCAACAGGTTGGTTTGCGGTTTTGTTAAGCTGCGCGATCAGTGGACCACCGTCCGATGGACGTCCCCTGTCACCCACCCGAAAGGGAACAACACATGTCCGATGCCTTCATCTATGAGGCGATCCGCACGCCGCGCGGCAAGCAGCGCGGCGGCGCCCTCAACGAGATCAAGCCCGTCAACCTGGTCGTCGGCCTGATCGACGAGATCCGCGCCCGCTACCCCGACCTGGACGAGAACCTGATCAGCGACCTGATCCTGGGTGTCGTCTCCCCGGTCGGTGACCAGGGCGGCGATATCGCCCGCACCGCCGGCCTGGTGGCCGGCCTGCCGGAGACCACCGGTGGTTTCCAGCTCAACCGCTTCTGCGCCTCCGGCCTGGAGGCCGTCAACCTCGGCGCCCAGAAGGTCGCCTCCGGCTGGGACGACCTGGTGCTCGCCGGCGGCGTCGAGTCGATGAGCCGCGTCCCGATGGGCGCCGACGGTGGTGCCTGGGCATCTGACCCCGACACCAACTACCGCATCGGCTTCGTCCCGCAGGGCATCGGTGCCGACCTGATCGCCACCATCGAGGGCTTCTCCCGCGAGGACGTCGACGCCTACGCCGCACGCTCGCAGGAGCGCGCCGCGGCCGCATGGTCGGGCGGCTACTTCGCCAAGTCCGTCATCCCGGTCAAGGACCAGAACGGCCTCGTCGTGCTGGACCACGACGAGCACATGCGTCCGTCGTCGACCGTGGAGAGCCTGGGCAAGCTGAAGACCGCGTTCGACGGTATCGGCGCCATGGGCGGCTTCGACGATGTGGCGCTGCAGAAGTACCACTACGTCGAGAAGATCAACCACGTGCACACCGGCGGCAACAGCTCGGGCATCGTCGACGGCGCCGCCTTGCTGCTCATCGGCAACGAGGCCGCAGGCAAGTCGCAGGGCCTGACCCCGCGCGCCCGCATCGTGGCCACCGCCACCAGCGGTGCCGACCCGGTCATCATGCTGACCGGACCGACCCYGGCCACCAAGAAGGTGCTCGACCGCGCCGGGCTGACCGTCGATGACATCGACCTGTTCGAGCTGAACGAGGCCTTCGCCTCGGTGGTGCTGAAGTTCCAGAAGGACCTCAACATCCCGGACGAGAAGCTCAACGTCAACGGTGGCGCCATCGCCTTCGGCCACCCGCTCGGCGCCACCGGCGCCATGATCACCGGAACCATGGTCGACGAGCTGGAGCGCCGCGGCCTCAAGCGCGCCCTGATCACGCTGTGTGTCGGCGGCGGCATGGGCGTGGCCACCATCATCGAGAGGGTCTAAGGAAAAGTCATGGCAGAGAACACCATTCAGTGGGACCAGGATGCCGACGGCATCGTCACGCTGACGCTGGACGACCCCACCGGCTCGGCCAACGTGATGAACGAGCACTACAAGGAATCCATGCACAATGCGGTGGAACGCCTTGTGGCCGAGAAGGATTCGATCACCGGCGTGGTCATCGCGAGTGCGAAGAAGACCTTCTTCGCCGGCGGCGACCTCAAAGGCATGATCAACATCGGCCCCGATGACGCCCAGCAGGCGTTCGACGAGGTCGAGTTCATCAAGGCAGACCTGCGCAAGCTGGAGACCCTCGGCAAGCCCGTCGTCACCGCCATCAACGGCGCCGCGCTCGGTGGTGGCCTGGAGATCGCGCTGGCCACCCACCACCGCATCGCCGCCGACGTCAAGGGCGTCGTCATCGGCCTGCCCGAGGTGACCCTGGGCCTGCTGCCCGGCGGTGGCGGCGTGGCCCGCACCGTGCGGCTGTTCGGCATCCAGAAGGCGTTCATGGAGGTCCTGAGCCAGGGCACCCGGTTCAGCCCGGCCAAGGCCAAGGAGATCGGGCTGGTCGACGAGCTCGTCAAGAGTGTCGACGAGCTGGTTCCGGCCGCGAAGAAGTGGATCAAGGACAACCCCGAGGGTGGCGTGCAGCCGTGGGATGTCAAGGGCTACAAGATGCCCGGTGGCACCCCGTCCAGCCCCGGCCTGGCCGGCATCCTGCCGTCCTTCCCGGCGCTGTTGAAGAAGCAGCTCAAGGGTGCGCCGATGCCGGCGCCGCGAGCGATCCTGAACGCGGCCGTCGAGGGCGCGCAGGTCGACTTCGACACCGCCACCCGCATCGAGAGCCGCTACTTCACCCAGCTGGTCACCGGCCAGGTCGCCAAGAACATGATCCAGGCGTTCTTCCTGGATCTGCAGGCCATCAACGGCGGTGCCTCGCGGCCTGAGGGCATCGCGCCGGTCGAGATCCGCAAGATCGGCGTGCTGGGCGCGGGCATGATGGGCGCCGGTATCGCCTACGTCTCGGCCAAGGCCGGCTATGACGTCGTGCTCAAGGACGTCACCATCGAAGCCGCCCAGAAGGGCAAGGCCTACTCCGAGGCCATCGAGGCCAAGGCGCTCAAGCGTGGCAAGACCACCGAAGAACGATCTGCTGCGTTGCTTTCGAAGATCACCCCGACGGCYGACGCGGCGGACTTCGCCGGTGTCGACTTCGTGATCGAGGCCGTCTTCGAGAGCCAGGAACTCAAGCACAAGGTGTTCCAGGAGATCGAGGACATCGTCGAGCCCAACGCCCTCCTCGGCTCCAACACCTCCACGCTGCCCATCACCGGCCTGGCCAGTGGGGTGAAGCGCCAGGAGGACTTCATCGGTATCCACTTCTTCTCGCCGGTCGACAAGATGCCGCTGGTGGAGATCATCAAGGGCGAGAAGACCTCCGACGAGGCGCTGGCCCGGGTGTTCGACTACACCCTGGCGATCAAGAAGACCCCGATCGTGGTCAACGACAGCCGCGGCTTCTTCACCAGCCGGGTCATCGGCACCTTCGTCAACGAGGCGCTGGCGATRCTGGGTGAGGGCGTCGAGCCCGCCAGCATCGAGCAGGCGGGCGCGCAGGCCGGTTACCCGGCGGCACCGCTGCAGCTCTCCGATGAGCTCAACCTGGAGCTCATGCACAAGATCGCCGTCGCGACCCGTCAGGGCGTCGAAGAGGCCGGTGGCACCCACGTGCCGCACCCGGCCGAGGCCGTCGTGGAGAAGATGATCGAGATCGGGCGCCCCTCGCGGCTCAAGGGCGCCGGTTTCTACGAGTACGTCGACGGCAAGCGCACCGGGCTGTGGCCGGGACTGAAGGAGACCTTCAACTCGGGTACCACCGAGATCCCGCTGCAGGACGCGATCGACCGCATGCTCTTCGCCGAGGCACTGGAAACCCAGAAGTGCATCGACGAGGGCGTTCTCACCACGACCGCCGACGCGAACATCGGCTCCATCATGGGTATCGGCTTCCCGCCGTACACCGGTGGCTCCGCGCAGTTCATCGTCGGCTACGAGGGACCCCTCGGTGTCGGCAAGGCCGCGTTCGTGGCCCGGGCCAAGGAACTGGCCGCCCGCTACGGCGACCGGTTCAACCCGCCCGCCTCGCTGGAGGCGTAACCAGCTAGACCCAAGAACCCCCGGCCTCACCGTCCTCGAAGCGGCGAGCCCGGGGGTTTCTTGCGTTCGAGGCCTTGGCGGGGCGCACCCCGTGTGCCAGGCCGTGGGCGGTGTGCAGGCCGGCGGCGAAGGCCGCGAGAGTGCGGAAAGGCTTGCGTTGCTTCGTCATGTTCTCGACCATGCCGGAAGGGCACCGGGTCGAACAGTGGCACTGAGGCCGCTGTTCGTTAAGATAGTGACATGCACACGGTGGCGATCCTGGCCTACGACGGCATGACGGGCTTCGAGTCCGGGCTGGCCGCGGAAATCTTCGGCATGGCCGAACTGGCTGGCCGGTTCTCCGCCGGCGTCGCGCCCACCGGGTACGCGGTGAAATTGTGCTCCGAACAGCCCGAGATCCGGATGCTCGGCGGGGCGGTGGTGCGCACGTCCTACGGCATCGAGGACCTGGCGACCGCGGACACCGTGCTGATTCCCAGCGTGCGCGATGTGGATCAACCGCCCTCGGGCGGACTCGTCGAGGCGATCCGGGCCGCGGACGGCCGTGGCGCCCGGTTGGTCTCGATCTGCTCCGGAGCCTTCGCGCTGGCCGCCGCCGGTGTGCTCGACGGCCGCACGGCCACCACCCACTGGATCTACGCCGACCTGCTGGCCCAGCGGTATCCCGAGATCGACGTCGACCCGGCGCCGCTGTACGTCGACAACGGGCGGGTACTCACCAGCGCGGGCTGTGCCGCGGGCCTGGACCTCTGCCTGCACATCGTGCGCACCGATCACGGGATGCGGGCGGCCAATGACGTCGCGCGGCGCTTGGTGATCTCACCGCACCGTGCCGGCGGGCAGGCGCAGTACATCGACACGCCCGTTCCCGAGCCCACCGCCGATGGCCGGATCGCCGCCGGAATGGCTTGGGCCATCGAGCATCTCGACAAGCCGATCGCCCTCGACGAGCTGGCTGCCCAGTCGGCGATGTCGCGGCGCAGCTATCTGCGCCAGTTCGCCAAGGCCACCGGGACCACGCCGATCAAATGGCTCATCGAGCAGCGCATCCAGGCCAGCCTCGCGCTGCTGGAGTCCTCCGACTTCTCGGTCGAACAGATCTCGGCGCGGGTCGGGTTCGAGTCCCCGGTGACCTTCCGTCACCACTTCGTCAAGCAGATGCACACCACGCCCAGCGATTACCGCAGTTGCTTCACCGGGTAGCACCGGGTGCACAATGGGCCGGTGACCGAAAGCTTTACCGAAAGGTTTGCGGCAGGGCTGGCGAGCTACGGTGACCGGCCCTGCATCGAGTTCGGGGGCCGCTGGTATTCCGGTGACGAGGTCGCCGCTTACGGCGCCGCCGTCACCGCGCTGCTCGACGCCGCCGGCCTCGCCCCGGACGCACCCGTCGGCCTGGTGGTACGCAACCGCTATCCGCACGCCGCCGCGACCATCGCGGCATTGGCCACCGGACGCCCGCTGGCGATGATCTACTCGTTCCAGTCGCCCGAGGCGATCGCCGCCGACATCGAACGCCTCGATGTCSCCGCGGTACTGGCCGACCAGCAGGACTGGACCGACGCCGTCACGACCGCGATCCACCGCATCGGCGCGGCCGGCGTCTCGCTGGGTGCCGAGGTGACCGCCCTCACCGCAGCCGGCACCACCCGGCAGCGTCTGCGGCTGGATGGCGCCCTGGCCATCCTCACCAGTGGAACCACCGGTCCGCCAAAGCGTTTCGTGGTCCGCGCCGCGGTGCTGGAGCACACCGTGTTCAGCGTCACCGGGGGACAGGCCGCGCCCGACGAACCCCCGGAACTGGTCTACTGGCCGCTCGGCGGGATCGGCGGGGTCTGTCAGCTGGTCACCGGGGTCTACGTCGGTAAGCGCATGGTGCTGATGGAGCGCTTCAGCGTGCCTGCCTGGGTGGACGTGGTCAAAACCCATGGCTTGCAACGCGTCGGGGTGCAACCCGCGGTGGTGCGCATGCTGCTGGAAGCCGACCTGCCCGCCGCCGACCTGTCCTCGCTGCAGTACGTGATGAGCGCGTCGGGTCCGCTCGATGTACCCACCCGCGACGCCTTCGAGCAGCGCTACGGCATCCCGGTGCTCACCGCCTACGGTGCAACGGAGTTCGCCGGATCGGTGTGCACCTGGACACCGGATCTCTACCGCGAGTTCGGCGCGCGCAAACGCGCCAGTTCCGGGCGCGCGCTGCCCGGTGTCGAGGTCCGCATCATCGACGGCGATACCGGTGCCGCGGTGCCGACCGGTGAGCAGGGCATCCTGACCGCGAAGGTGCCCCTGTTGGGCCCGGACTGGGTGCGCACCACCGATATCGCATCGGTCGACGAGGACGGGTTCATCACCCTGCACGGCCGCGCGGATGGCGCGATCAACCGGGGCGGCTTCAAGATCATCCCGGAAACCGTTCGGGGCGTGCTCATCTCGCACCCCGAGGTGCGGGACGCCGGCGTGGTCGGGGTGCCCGATGCCCGGCTCGGTGAGGTGCCCTTCGCGGCCGTCGAGACCGTTCCCGGCGCCACCGTGACCGAAGACGATCTGCTGGCGGCGGTGCGGGAAGCGCTACCGGCCCATCATGTCCCGGTGTCGGTCGCCTTCGTCGACGAGCTGCCGCGCACCCCGTCGCTCAAGGTGAGCGCGCCCGGTGTGGTCGCTTTGTATCGGCCCGCGACGTAGAGCAGGCTGTCGGTCATGTCCCGCATCACCTCGCTCGCCGGGGCGAGAAGTCATTTCGTCGTCGAGCAACGTGTCAGACTGCTGCGCATCTACCTGGGCGCGACGACATTTCTCTACACCTACGGTGTGGTCTTCACCCTCTTCCCGGTCCGCACCGATCTGACCTACGGCAACCCCGTCGGCGGCATCATCGCCATCGTGCTGGGTGTGCTGGGCCTCGCGCAGCTGGCCGTCAGGCCGAACCGGGCCATGTTCGCCACCGCGGTGGCCGTCATCGCCACCCCGATCGTGATGGCCTTTCACGTCACCCTCGCCGCCGAGTACGTCTGCCTGATCGCGCCGATGTTTCTGGCGATGTACATCCGGGCCTTTCATCCGCCCCGGCAGGCGTGGGTGCTCATCGGCATCCTGATCCTGGCCTGTGTGGTGGCGGTCGTCGTCGCGCCGGCGCCGCACGTGGGAGTCATCACCGTGCTGATCATCGTGGTGGCGATCGCCGGCGCGGCCGAGTCCTTCGGGTTGCTGATGCGGGCGATGTTCACCGCGGCCTGCACCGATCCGCTCACCGGGCTGCTGAACCGGGCGGGATGGGAGATCGCGACCACCGATCTGCTCGCCGCCGTCCGCGCACCGTCGGCGCTCACCATCGTCGCGCTCGACATCGATGATCTGAAGGGGCTCAACGACACCCAGGGCCACCCCGCGGGGGACCGTCTGATCGTCGAGTACGCCCGGCACTGGGCACGCGCGGCGCCGAAGGGCGCCGTGCTCGCGCGGCTCGGCGGTGACGAGTTCGCAGCCTGTATCGCCGGGGACAACGTGGAGGGGTTCCTGGCTGACGTGCGGTCGAGGACACCGCGGGTCAGCATCGGCACCGCCACCCGGACGTCGGGACCGGTCGACATCGCCGATCTGTACGCGCAGGCCGACACCGAGCTGTACCGGGGACGCGACAGTGCGCGCCGCGGCGGCTCAGACGCCGGTTGACGCGTACTGCGGCACCTCGATCGAGTCGTAGAGCCGGATGCCCTTGCTGTTCAACCCCGCCAGCGCGGCGGTCAGAGGCTGCGGCAACACCGAGATGAGCCGACCCGCACCGATCAGCGCCCGGACCCCGAGCGGTGAGGACGGCAGAATGTTTTTGGCCATGGACTTGGCCAGCGCCCGGGCGCCGATCACCGGCTCGCGCATCACCCGCTCGTAGGCGGCGTACCCGACGGCCGGATCGCCCTCGGCCCGTTGCAGCTCACCGGCCAGCACGTAGGCACCGATCACCGCGAGGCTGGTGCTGCCGCCGACCGCGGGGCCAGGGCAGTAGCCGGCGTCGCCGACCAGGGTCACCCGGCCACACGACCAGCTGGTCAGCTGCAGCTGGGTGATGGCATCGAAATAGAACGCCGGTGTGCGCCCGAGCTCGTCGAGCCAGCGGTCCACCTCGGTGCTCATCCCGGCGAACCGGTCGTGCAGCTGGCGCTGCTGGCCCGCCGTATCGCGGTGGTCGTAGCGGAAGTCGTTCGCCGGCCGGAAGAGGAAGACCGCCCGCCCGTCGTCGAGATGATCGGCGGTGTAGATCATCGCAGTGCGGTCCACGTCGATGTATCCCGTCATGTCCCCATCGCGGGCAAGCGATTTCGGCACCGAAACCACCGAGAGGTAGGCGCCCAGGAACTCGGTGTGTCCCGAGTCCGGTCCGAAGACCAGCTGCCGGACCCCGGAGTGCAGCCCGTCGGCGCCGATCACCAGATCGAACCGTCGCGGCGCATGGTGGGCGAACGTCACCTCGCCGTCCTCGCCGATGCCGGTGATGTGATCGCCGAACAGATACTCGACCGCGTCGCGGCCGGCGTCGTAGAAGATCTCGCTCAAATCGTCACGCATGATCTCGACGTGACGGTCCGACAGCGCGGACGACAACTTGCCGTAGTCGATATATGCCGGACGCCGGGCACCGCGGCGGTGGAAGTAGATCCGCTCGGTACCGGTGGCGTGGGCCATCACGGCGTCGAGCACACCCATCTTCTCGGCGATCTCCATGGCCGGTCCGAACAGGTCGATCGCGTGCCCGCCGGTCTTGCGCAGGCGCGGTGCGCGTTCGACCACGGTGACCTCGAAACCACGACGGTTCAGCCAGTAGGCCAGCACCGGTCCGGCAATGCTCGCTCCAGAAATGAGAACCCGCATGTCACGCTCCTTACTTAACGGTCGGTAAGTGAATGTACATCACCTTACTTAACGATCGGTCAGTTAGGGTGGGTACGTGAGCGCGCCACGGTCGGACACCCGCCAACGGATCCAGAATGTGGCCCGCGAACTCTTCGCGGAAAAGGGCGTCCAGCGCACCAGCCTGCAGGACATCGCGGCCAGGCTGGGCATCACCAAACCGGCACTGTACTACCACTTTTCGTCGCGGGAAGACCTGGTGCGCAGCATCGTCGCGCCACTGATCGACGGCGGCGAACAGTTCGTGGTGGAGTGCGAGCAGACCGCCTGGCTGACACCCACCCGGCTGCTGGAGGGCTACTTCGACTACTTCTACGCCCACCGGGTCGACCTGGTGACCGTGGTGTCCGAACTGAGCACCATCGCCGATCTCGGGCTGATCGACAGCATGCTGGCCTGGCGTGAGCGCCTCGGCCGGGTGATCTTCGGACCGGATCAGACCCTGGAGCAAGCGGTGCGCGCCGTCATCGCGCTGGGCGGACTGCAGGACTGCTGCATGCAGTTTGCGGATGCGCCCGCCGAGGAACTGCGGGCCGCCGGTATCGCCGGGGCGCTGGACGCGCTGGGGCTGAGTTAGAAGCCGCCCATATCGGCCGACAACCAGTGCTGCGGTTTCAGATACACCGCCACGCTGGGGCCGTGTTCGCGGCGGGCCATCTCCAGATACGGCTCGACCGCATCCGGCGGCAGATAGCGCTTGGTCATCTCGACGAGCTGCTCGTCGGTGCCCTCTTCGATCCGGTCGACCGCACCGTCCACCGCCACATAACGCACGGTGGGTTCGACCCGGTCGACCATCAGCGACAGATAGCCGGCGGCCTCGATGAGGCGGTGCTTGCGCGATCCGGTGCCGGTGATGAACCAGGGCTGACCGCCCGGGGTGTACTGGTACCAGATCGGCACGGTCAACGGGCCGCGATCTTTCCCGGCACTCACCGACAGAGCGGCCACGTGCGGCTCAGCAAGAAACTGTTCGCGTTCTTCCCGAGAGAGCGGCATGGCTCAGAGGCAGGGAGTGAAGAACAGCAGCTTCGGACCGCAGATACCCGAGGCACCCAGCTTCGGCGGGCCGATGCGCGGCATGCCGATCTTGGGCAAGCCGATCTTCGGGTGCGGCGGGAAGCCGAGCTTCGGTAGCTTGGGCAGTCCGACCTGCGGGGACGGCAGCGCCCGGGCGACCTGGGCGATGTCACCGGCGGCCGAGAAGGTTTGACCGGCGGAACGGAGTGCGGAGCCCTGGCCGGGGACCAGGCCCAGGAAGGCCAGCGTGCCCGCAACGTCAGCGGCGGCGGAGGTGGCCAGCACGGGCCAGCCGACCACGGTATCCACTGTGCCGACGACCGAGTTCCAGACGCGGGTGCCCTCAGGAACCAACTTGGCCTGCTGGGCCAGCTGCCAGGCGCCGCCCATCTGCTCGGGGGTCAGCTTGGCGACGGCCGGGGTCTCGGCCTTCTGCAGCGCGGCGGACAACAGCGACTGGCACTTGCCGGTATCGGAGTTGCGGACCTGCGACTTGTTGCAGTTGTCCACGCAGCTGCCGTTGAACTCGGACTGGCCGGCGCCGCAGGTGGTTTCTGCAACGCTCGGTGCCGCGGTGGCGATCGAGATGGCAGCCAGCGGCATCAGCGTGGCCAGTGAAGCGGCCGCGAAGCGACGTTTGATGGCGGTCATGACCAGTCCTCAGCGTTGATCCAGCGAATGATTTATCCAGAGTGTAGACGATTTAAGAATCGGGTGGGGAGGCCTAGAGTTTGAGGCTATGCGCTTCGGACTCTTCATCCCGCAGGGTTGGCGACTCGACCTCGTCGACATTCCCACCGATAAGCACTGGTCAGTGATGCGTGACCTGGCTACCTACGCCGATAACAGCACGTGGGACTCGGTGTGGGTCTATGACCACTTCCACACCGTCCCGGTGCCCACCGACGAGGCAACCCACGAGGCCTGGACCCTGATGTCGGCCTTCGCAGCAACCACCGAGCGAGTCAAACTCGGCCAGATGTGTACCGCCATGAGTTACCGGAATCCGGCTTACCTGGCAAAAGTCGCAGCAACCGTCGACGTCATCTCCGGCGGCCGCACCCAGATGGGTATCGGCGGCGGCTGGTACGAGCACGAGTGGCGCGCATACGGGTACGGCTTCCCCTCCGCGGGTGAGCGACTGGGCCGCCTCGACGAGGGCGTGCAGATCATGCGGGACGCCTGGCGCGACGGCCGGGTCACCTTCGACGGCAAGTACTACCAGGTGGACGACGCCATCGTCGCCCCCACACCGCCGCAGGAGGGTGGGCTGCCGCTGTGGATCGCCGGTGGCGGCGAGAAGGTCACCCTGCGCATCGCCGCGAAGTACGCGCAGTACACCAACTTCAGCAGCGCGCCCGAGGAGTTCGAGCGTAAATCGCAGATCCTGGCCGGGCACTGCGGTGAGGTCGGCACCGACTACGACGCGATCGTCCGGTCGGCGAACTTCAACTCCGTCATCGCCGGCTCCGAGTCCGAGGTCAAAGACCGGCTGAAGGCGATCCGGGATCGGCAGGTCCCCAAGGCCGGCGAGGACGCGGTCGACGCCATGCTGTCCAATGTCGCCTCGCCGGACTCGGCCACCGGCACCCCGGAACAGGTGGTCGAACGGCTGACACGGCTACGCGACCTCGGGTGTGAGTACGCCATCCTGTACTTCCCCGAGGCCGCGTATGACCGCTCCGGTATCGAATTGTTCGAGCGTGAGGTCATCCCGGCACTGGGCTGACTTGGTAGTGCGCGATCTGCCAGCCGTCCGGTGTGCGGGTGACGAGCACGCTCAGGTTCAGGCTGACACCGGTCCCGTCGGCGAAGGTGAAATCGGCCTGCGTGTAGCCGAGCACCACACCGTCGGCGGGAGTGCGGGTCTGTAGGATCCGGTACCGCACCGTCAGCCCGAGCGGCTGTGACGCGTAGTAGTCGCGGACACCCGCGCGGCCCACGCTGTAGGGCCGCAGCCCCTGGAAGATCGCGTCGGTGGTGAA
Source organism: Mycobacterium sp. P4_H6 (assembly GCF_056400845.1). Classification (NCBI taxonomy): domain Bacteria; kingdom Bacillati; phylum Actinomycetota; class Actinomycetes; order Mycobacteriales; family Mycobacteriaceae; genus Mycobacterium; species Mycobacterium sp. P4_H6. The sequence goes on from NZ_JBFUKN010000049.1 coordinate 32,261, forward strand.
CACCTGCGCCACCCGGTCGGGTTCGTGGGCGTCGATGCCCGCCTGCCAGATGTCCAGGACCTCGCGAATCACGTCGTCGCTCATTTTCAGTACCCCGCTGCCTGGCCGCCGTCGACGTGCAGGATCTCACCGGTGACGAAGCCGGCGTTCTCCAGGTAGAGCACCGCGTCCACCACATCGGACTGCTCACCGATGCGCTTCTGCGGGTTCAGCTGGGCCAGGCCCGCGTACTCCTCGTCGGAGTGCATCGGGGTGCGGATGATGCCGAGCGCCACCGCGTTGACCCGGATACCGCGGGTGGCGTACTCGACGGCCAGCGATTTGGTGGCCGCGTTCAGACCGCCCTTGGTCAGCGAGGCGAGCACCGACGGTGCCGCGGTGGTGGCCTGATCGACCAGGCTGGTCGACACGTTGACCAGGTGGCCGCCGTGGTCCCCCATCGCGGCGACCGCGGCGCGGGACACCTCGAAGAAGCCGCGCAGGTTCACCCCGGTGATGGCGTCGTAATCGGCGTCGGTGTACTCGGTGAACGGTTTGGCGATGAAGATGCCTGCGTTGTTGACGACGGTGTCGACGCGGCCGAAGTGCTCCAGTGCGGCGTCGATGATGCGCTGGCCGACACCGGGTTCGCCGATATCGCCGGGTACCGCGAGCACCATCGGGTCATCGCTCGCGGCGATGGTGCGTGAGTTGGCGACGACGGCGTAGCCGAGCTTGCGGTAGCCCTCGACCAGTGCCGCGCCGATTCCCTGGGATGCGCCGGTGATGATCGCGACGCGGGTGGTGTTGTTCATGAGCTGAGCCTTTCTAGGGGTGATCTGTTCGCCTCAACCGCATTCAAGGCGGCACCCATGCCTGGTCGATAGGACCGGAAAACTCGCTGGTGATAGCGCGGGCCTACTAGGCTGCACCGGGTGGAACTGCGGCAGCTGCGGTATTTCGTGACGGTCGCCGAGGAACTGAACTTCGGCAGGGCGGCCGAGCGGCTGCGCATCGCGGGACCGTCGCTGTCCCAGCAGATCAAGGCGCTGGAACGCGACCTGAAGGTCCAGCTGTTCGACCGCGACCGCCGATCGGTCGCGCTCACCCCGGCCGGCACCGCGCTGCTGCCCGATGCCCGCTCGCTGGTCCGCCATGCCGACGAGTTACGCAGGCGGGCAATGAATCTGGCGACCGACGATCCGGTGCGCATCGGCTGTGTGAACTGGTGCCCGGTCGACTGGTCCGAGCGGGCCGCCGGCGTCGCCACCCTGCGGGTGGACACCTGGGTGATGCCCTCGCACGCGCAGGCCGCCCGGGTCGCCGACGGCAGCCTCGATCTGGCGATCTGCTGGGTGCAGAACGAGGACCTGCGCGAACTGGAGCTCGAGGCGCGTCTGGTCGGGGTGGACCGGCTCTACGCCGTCTGTCCGGGCACCGATGACGCGCCGGTGCCCGCGAAAGACACCGTGGTGTTGGTCGATACCGACACCGCGAGCTGGTCGTCGTGGAACCGCTACGCCGAGCAGTTCGCCGCCGATACCGGCGCGCGGGTCATGCGCACCGATGACGGCGGGGTCACCGGCCCGACATTCTTCGAGCACGTGCGCCGGCTCGGCCGGCCGGTCCTCAACAATCCGAAGGGCCAGAACGACACCGAGTCCAGCGATCTGGTGCGCCGCCCGGTGACCGGCCCGGTGCCGTTGTGGACGTGGTCACTGGTGTGGCGGCGGGATGAGGACCGTGCGTCGGTGCTCTCCGTCGTCGACGCCTTCACCCGCGACATCGGTGACCTCGGTGTCGATACCCCCGGTGTCTGGCTGCCTGCCGATGACCCATATCGCCGCGCAGACCAGCCCAGCCACTGACACCACGATCGCGCCGGCCATCAGGGCGTGATGAAAACCGTTGTCCAGCAACGGGGTCACCAGCAGCGGCCCGGCGATCTGGCCCGCCGAGTAGCCCGCCGTCAACAACGCGACCGCAGCGGGCACACCCAGCACCCGGCCCTCGGCGAGCGCCAGCGTGCTCACCCCGATGAACGTGCCGCCGAACAGGACCGCACCCACCAGCGCGGCGACGGCACCGCTCGCGCAGGCCAGCGCGATCCCGCCGGCCTGCAGCATCAGGGCCACGGTGAGCAGCGCGGGCCTGCTGAAGCGTTCGCTGAGCCGGTCCCACACCATGGCCGACGGAATCACCGCCAGGCCCACCACCAGCCACGCCGCCCCGCCGAGGCGTCCGGGGGAGTGCTGCGCCACCGCGGCCACCAGGAAGGTTCCGGCGACGATGTAGCCGACACCTTCCAGTGTGTAACCCGCGAACAGCAGCCCGAACTGTCCGCGGCCCGCCTTCCCGGCCGGGGCCGCGGCCGGTGCGGGTGCGGACGGCGACGGTAGCCGCCATGCCAGCACCGTGAGCGCACCGGCCAGCCCGCCGGCCGCCCACCAGGACACCCGCCAGTCGGTACCGATGGGCAGCGCGAGCACCAGCGCGGCGGACAGCGCGATCCCGATGYCGACACCGCTGAAACCCCATCCGGAGTGCCGCGGGGACGAGTCCAGCAGGGCATTGACCGCGATGACGAAGGCCAGCGCGCTGCCCACTCCGGCCACCGCGCGCAGCATCAGCCAGCCCGGCACCGCGACGGTCAGTGGCATGCACAGCAGGCTGAGTGTGACCGCGACGAGGCATGCCTGAAACACCCTGTGCGAGCGGGCGATCCGTGGGGACAGTGCGGCTGCCACCGCGCCGGCCAGATACCCGGCGTAATTGGCGGTCGCGATGTGTCCGGCGGCGTGCGGTCCCAGTCCGGCCTGGGCCGTCATCAACGGCAGGATCGGGGTGTAGACGAAACGGCCGATCCCCATCGCGGCGGCCAGCGCCGCCGTGGTCCGGATGACGGGTCCATACGTGTGGTGCTGCATTGCTCCAGGATGCGAACACCCGGTCGGTCGCACCACGACCCGCACGCTCTCAGCTGCGAGGCGGAACCTACCAATCCACGGGATGGCCGCCGCGGCGAAACCCGTTGAGACCGAACAGGCAAGACATGACAAGGAGCGGATCATGAACGAGAACATCACCGTACTGGTCACCGGTGGCAACCGCGGGCTGGGCAAGAAGATCGCCGAAGAGTTCGTCGCCCGCGGCGCCAAGGTCTATGCGGCCGCGCGGCGCCCCGAGACCGTCGACACCGCCGGTGTCATCCCGGTACAGCTGGACATCACCGATCCCGAGACGGTGCGCCGGGCCGCCGAGATCGCCTCCGACGTCACCGTTCTGGTGAACAACGCCGGTATCTCGACCCGCGCCGGGCTGTTGACCGGGCCGATCGAGGATGTGCGCGCCGAGATGGAGACGCATTACTTCGGCACCCTCAACGTCATCCGGGAGTTCGCTCCCGTCATCGAGCGCAACGGCGGGGGAGCCATCCTGAATGTGCTGTCGGTGCTGTCCTGGATGCATCCGGCCACCTCGGGCGCCTACGCCTCGGCGAAGGCGGCCGCCTGGGCGCTCACCGATGCGGTGCGCGATGAACTCGCCCCGCGCGGGATCGGGGTTTCGGCACTGCACGTCGGGTACATGGACACCGATATGGTCAGTTACATTCCGGCGGAACAGAAAACGGATCCCGCCGTGGTGGCCCGGCTGGCCGTCGACGGTGTGCTCAGCGGGGCCACCGAGATCCTGGCCGACGACTGGGCGCGACGGGCGAAGGCGGCCTTGTCAGAGGTGCGATAGTTGAGGTCATGGAAAAGATCTCGCTCACTGCCCTCGCGCGTGAGCATCTGGAAACCGCCCGCGCCGCCACCAGCGGTCGCAGTGCGCACACGGTGTACGGCGGCCATGAGCACAGCCTGCGGCAGACCCTGATGGCGCTGACCGCGGGCAACGGTCTCGACGATCACGAGAGTCCGGGGGAGGCGACGGTGCAGGTGCTGCACGGCCGGGTCCGGGTGAGCACCGCCGACGCCGGCTGGGAAGGTTCCGCCGGTGATCACCTGGTGCTGCCGCGCACCCGGCACGCGCTGGCCGCGATCGAGGATTCGGTGGTGCTACTGACCGTGGCCAAACAGGTCGGCCCGCACGTCTAGGACGGGCTTCCGCTTCAGAAGGGGCTTGAGTTGGACTGCCAGCGCGCCTCTTCCGGGCGGTCGCCGTAGCGCCGGGCATAGTCCTCGTGCAGGCGGGCGTTCTTCTCACGGTTGATGGCGTCGACGAGGTTGGGGTCCAGGCCGTGCTGGGCCAGGCGATGCCGGCGCCACACCTTGTTCAGCACGTAACCCATCACCAGCGCCCAGGTGTAGATCGGCACCGTCATCTCCAGGTGCACGTACAGCGAGGCCGGCAGCAGCCACAACGGGGCCAGGATCAGCGCCGGCGGGATCGCGTAGCGGATCATGTGCCGGCGGATCGCGCCCGGGCCGGAAAGGTCTGCGGCGACCCAGTCCCGCATGGAATCGGGCAGACGCCGCCCGTACGCGTAGAGAACCCGCTGAACGAAGGTGGGAGTGTCGGCCATGATTTAGATAGTACCCTAACTATTAGTGGGCTACCATTGTGAGCATGACCACGGTGTCCCACGAAGTCGATCCGCTCGCACTGGAGCGGCAGGTGTGTTTCGCGCTCGCGGTGACCAACCGCGCCGTGCTGGCGGTGTACCGGCCGCTGCTGGAGCCGCTCGGGCTCACCCATCCGCAGTACCTGGTGATGCTGGCGCTGTGGGACAACGCCAACGCCGACGGAGAACCCTTATCCGTCAAGCAGATTGCCGCGCTGCTGCAGCTGGACCCGGCCACCACCTCACCCATGCTCAAGCGGCTGGAGACGCTCGGTTTCATCACCCGCACCCGCAGCGCGGCCGACGAGCGCACCACCCACATCTCCTTGACCGCCGGGGGTGCGGCGCTGCGTCGCAAGGCGCTCGACATCCCGCCCACCGTGGTGGCCCGCCTCGGCGTGGATCTCGCCGAACTGGAGAATCTGCACTCGGTGCTGACCCGGATCAATGCGGCCGCGGTGGCCGCCGGCGCGCTGGACGCCTAACGCCGGTGTGACAGCACGTTGACGACGTTGCCCGAACCATCGGCGAAGAAGAACCGCCGCACGCCCCAGTCCTCGTCGGACAGTGGGTGCACGATCTGCAGGCCGGCCGCGACCGCGGCGGCGTACGCGGCGTCGACATCRTCGACCTCGATCGAGACCGTCGGATTGACCGGCGCGGTCTGATCCTTGGTCATCAGGCTGATCTGGTGCCGGTGCGCGGCATCGGCGAGGGTGACGATCCACCCGTGGTTCATCACCTCGGCCAGGCCGAGCGTGGCGACGTAGGCGTCGCGAGTGGCTTCGATGTCGGTGACGGTGAGGATCGGCACCACCCGCGCGACGGTCATATCGCCGGACCGAGCAGGTCGTCCGCATCCTTGATGATGTAGCCGTAGCCCTGTTCGGCCAGGAAGCGCTGCCGGTGCGCGGCGTACTCGGCGTCCAGGCTGTCGCGGGAGACCACCGAATAGAACACCGCACCGCCGCCGTCGGCCTTGGGCCGCAACAGCCGGCCCAGCCGCTGCGCCTCTTCCTGGCGTGACCCGAAAGTACCCGAAACCTGAACGGCCACAGAAGCTTCTGGAAGATCGATGGAGAAGTTCGCCACCTTGGACACCACCAGGGTGCGGATCTCACCGCGGCGGAACTGGTCGAAGAGCAGTTCGCGTTCGGCGTTCTTCGTCGACCCCTGGATCACTGGGGCGTCCAGTTCCTGGCCCAGCTCGTCGAGCTGATCGAGGTAGGCGCCGATCACCAGCGTCGGCTCCTTGGGGTGGCGCTCCAGGATCGACTTCACCACCGCGATCTTGGAATGCGCGGTGGAGCACAACTTGTAGCGCTCCTCGGGTTCGGCGACCGCGTAGAGCATCCGCTCGTTGTCGGTCATGGTCACCCGCACCTCGATGCACTCGGCCGGCGCGATCCAGCCCTGCGCCTCGATGTCCTTCCACGGCGCGTCGTAGCGCTTCGGGCCGATGAGGGAGAACACGTCACCTTCGCGGCCGTCCTCGCGGATCAGCGTCGCGGTCAGCCCGAGCCGGCGCCGCGACTGCAGATCCGCGGTCATCCGGAACACCGGGGCGGGCAGCAGATGCACCTCGTCGTAGATGATCAGGCCCCAGTCGCGGCTGTCGAACAGCTCCAGATGCTTGTACTCGCCCTTGGTGCGGCGGGTGATCACCTGATATGTCGCGATGGTGACCGGGCGGATCTCCTTGCGTTCACCGGAGTACTCGCCGATCTCCTCCTCGGTCAGCGAGGTCCGGGCGATCAGCTCACGCTTCCACTGCCTACCGGCGACGGTGTTGGTGACCAGGATCAGCGTGGTCGCCCCGGCCTTGGCCATCGCGGCCGCACCGACCAGGGTCTTGCCCGCACCGCAGGGCAGCACCACGACCCCGGACCCACCGGCCCAGAACGAGTCGGCGGCCATCTCCTGGTAGTCGCGCAGCACCCAGCCGTCCTGGGCGAGGGTGATCGGGTGCGCCTCACCGTTGACGTAACCGGCCAGGTCCTCGGCGGGCCAGCCGATCTTCAGCAACATCTGCTTGATGCGCCCACGCTCGCTGGCGTGCACGATCACCATGTCGTCGTCGATGCGGGCGCCCAGCATCGGGGCGATCTTCTTGTTGCGCAGCACCTCTTCGAGGACCGCGCGATCCAGGCTCACCAGCACCAGCCCGTGCACCGGGCTCTTGACCAGTTGCAGCCGGCCGTAGCGGGCCATGGTGTCCACGATGTCGACCAGCAACGGCTGCGGCACTGCGTACCGGGAGAAGCTCACCAGGGCGTCCACCACCTGCTCGGCGTCGTGGCCGGCGGCGCGGGCGTTCCACAGGGCCAGTGGCGTGATGCGGTAGGTGTGGATGTGTTCGGGGGCACGCTCGAGCTCGGCGAACGGGGCGATCGCCGCCCGCGCCGCACCGGCGAGTTCGTGGTCGACTTCGAGCAGCACGGTTTTATCGGACTGCACGATCAGGGGGCCGTCGGTCATTCCGTCCATTATCCAGAGTCGGCCGACACCACGGACGTCACGCGGTGGATGGCAAACTCCCGGACCCGCCCCGAGGCCGGGTCGAAGGCCGTCAACTGGCCGCCGCGGATGTTGATCGGCGCCACCACGCGCTGGGTGGCCACCCCCGCCGGGTCGACGTAACCCATGACCACCGAGGTCTGCTCCATGGCCGCCTGCTGCAGCAGCGCGATGAGCACCGCCGGGTCCAGGCGCTCACCGGAGCGCGGTGACGCCGCCACGCTGCGCATCACCGCGACGATCGCGCCCAGGGTCTGGGCCGGGGGAGCGGTCAGCGGCCGGAACACCCGGCGCCGACCCGGTGCCGGTACCCGGGCGCCACGGGCGCGGATATCGACGACGGCACCGGTGGAGTCCTCGGCCGCGGGCACGAACCCGCCGGCACGCAGCGCGGCCAGCACATCGCCGATGGAGGCCTGGGACACCGCGACGGTGGGTGCCAGGATGCGCAATTCCAGGGGTTCGGCGGCCGGTGTGGACACCGCCTGGGCCAGCAATGCGGGGTCCTCGCAGCGCACGAACGATGCCGCCATGCCGACCCGCAGCTGCCCGTGCCTGCGTGCGACATCGTCGATCAGATACGTCAAGCCTTGCGGCACAGGAGTTTTCGAGTGCTTCTCGAAGAAGGCGTGCAGGCCGCCCGCGGTGTGCCCGGCGTCGAGCGCCCGACGGATCGACGGTTCGCTGATCCGGTAGACCATCGCGGCGCCGGCCGATTCCACGGTGGCCACCGCATCCAGCTGTTCGGCGAGCTCACGCAGCAGCGGGCCGGGCACCACCACGGTGAGATCGGCCTGCAGCAGGAAATGGTCCAGCGGCGCGGGCAGCACCTTGGCCATCGCATTGATCACGGCCTCGGCGTCGTCCTCGCTGCGCTGGGCAAGCAGCAGCCGGGCCGGGCCGGCAATCGCGCCACGCCCGACCAGTCCGACCGCATGCGCCTCGCGCAGTAGGTTGGTCACCGGGTCGAGCTGCAGCCGGGCCGCCCAGCGCGGCCGCTGCCACACCATCGCCTGCGCCGCCGATTCGGGTTCCACACCCGCGCCGGCGGGCAGATCGTCGAGCACCGTCAGCAGCAGGCGGCGGTCCAGCGGGGCGGCCGTCGAGTACAGCGCATCCGACAGCACGCCGAACGGCTTGCCGTCGGGACCGCGGCTGCCGACCAGGCTCGGACGTGCGGGCAGGTTCAGCCAGGTCCAGGCCACCTGGTGCCAGCGCGYGGCGGTCGAGATCTCGATGAACCGGTCCGCGGCGACCGTCGGCGCCCAGTAGGGGGCGGTGCCGTCGGCAGGTTCGGGGTCCGGTTGGCCCGGCGCGATCAGTCCCGCCGCCGCGGCCACCTCCAGGATCAGGCCGAGTCGCTGCTCGTCGATGCCGGTCAGCTTGGTCAGCTTCTTGACCTCGCGGACACCGAGCCCGCCGCTGCGCAGTTCGGGCACCGGCGTCGACGACAACGTCTGGATCAGCACGTCGAACTCGCGCAGCAGATCGATGGCGGCGCCCGCGGCGACCGAGTCCACATCGGCCTGGGTCGTGGTGTGCATCGTCGGGTCCGGTGTCCGCAGCCCGGTCGGTCCGGGCAGGTCACCGCGCATCACCTGGGCGACGACGCGGGGCAGGATGACGGTGTCCCCGGTGTCACTGCCGATGTGGTGTAGCAGCCCGGTGGCCAGCAGCCGCTGCACCGGCCGGTCGGCGGGCGTGCCGGGCAGCGCGTCGCGGGTGCGGCCGACAGGTGAGCCCTCGACCAGCCGGGTCAGCAGTTCGCGTGAGGGTTCGTCGAGCTCCTCCAGCAGGGCCGGGATCTGGTCGGCGGGCAGATCGGGCACATCGGGCACGGCCTGTCCCGGGTACCACGGCAGCCCCGCCGCCGTCTCGGCCACCACCCGCAGCGCGTCCTCGCCCCAGACCAGGGCGCGGTCGGCCAACTCGTCGAGCGCCTCCTTCAGCTGGGCGCTGTCGGCGCGGGTGCCGAGGTACTCCAGCAGCATGTCCCGGGGTACCGGCGCGGTGTCGGCGTGCAGCACGAGCAGGGCGTCCAGCACCGCCAGGTGCAGGAAGTTCAGGCCGTCGGTGGCGGCCTTGACCGACTGGCGGGCCTGAGCCCGGGCCGCCAGCGCGGCGATCGTCCCGGGCGGCGGTTGGGTGAGGTCAGGCCTGCATTCGAGCAGCCGGACCAGGCTCTCGTCGGGCAGGTCGGCCAGCCAGACGCCGAGCGGCACGCCGGCCCCACCTGTTTTGGTCATTGCCGACCAGCCTAAGCCAGCGTCCCGCCCTCGCCACCGCTCGCGGTACCTGCCACAATGTGGGTGTGGCAGACAAGAAGCAGTACGTCGATAATGGCTGGCCCGAGGTGGCCGATGGTGATCACGCGGTGAGCGAGCTCGTCAGCGATCGCACCGGCTCGTTGTCCCCGTTCGGAGACGTGAGCTTCCCGTTGCCCGCAGAGGAACTGCCCTACATCCACCCGGTCACCGTCGTCAACAAGTAACCGGTGAGCGGGCTCTCGCACCTCGACGAATCGGGCGCGGCCCACATGGTCGACGTCACGGCCAAGACCGCCACCAAACGGACCGCGGTGGCCCAAGGTGCGGTGCACACCCGCGCCGATGTCATCGAACTGATCGCCGGCGGCGGGCTGCCCAAGGGTGACGCACTGCCCACCGCCCGCGTCGCCGGGATCATGGCGGCCAAGCGCACCAGCGATCTGATCCCGCTGTGCCATCAGTTGGCGCTCACCGGTGTCGACGTCGAATTCGCCATCGGCACAACCGAAGTCACCATCACCGCCACGGTGCGCACCACCGACCGCACCGGCGTCGAGATGGAGGCGCTGACCGCCGTGACCGTGGCGGCGCTGACGGTCTACGACATGATCAAGGCCGTCGATCCGGCCGCCCACATCGAGGACGTGCACGTGGTGCGCAAAGAGGGCGGCAAGACCGGGACCTGGACGCCCGCCTGATGCGCTCGGCGCGCGTCATCATCGCCTCCACCCGCGCGGCCGCGGGCGTCTACGAGGACCGCACCGGCCCCGTCATCGTGGAGTGGCTGACCGGCCGTGGGTTCGATGTCGGAGCGCCCGTGGTGGTGGCCGACGGCGCCGAGGTCAGCCGGGCACTGTTCGCGGCCGTCGACGCCCGCGTGAACGTCGTCATCACCTCCGGGGGCACCGGGATATCGCCCACGGACCGCACCGCCGACGCCACCGCGGACATCGTCGACTATCAGATTCCGGGCCTGGCCGACGGGATCCGCCGTTCCGGTCTGCCCCATGTGCCCACCTCGGTGCTGTCCCGCGGGGTGTGCGGGGTGCGCGACGGGGTGCTGATCATCAATCTGCCGGGGTCCACCGGCGGCGTCAAAGACGGACTGGGCGTGCTCGCCGACGTGCTGGAGCACGCGCTGGACCAACTGGCCGGAGGCGATCATGAGCGGCGCTGAAGTCCTGCGGGTCGGCCTCTGCGCGGAACCGATCTCACTGACCGAGCACGAAGCGCTGGTCGCCCACGAGGCGGCCGGCGCGGTCGTCGGCTTCTCCGGGGTCGTCCGCGACCACGACGGCGGCCGTGCCGTGACGCGGCTGGAGTACTCCGCGCATCCGTCGGCGCTGCAGACACTGACCGAGGTGGTGCACGAGGTGGCCCGGAACAGTCAGGGCGTGCGTGCCGTCGCCGTCAGCCACCGCATCGGCGACCTGCACATCGGTGACGCCGCCCTCGTCGTCGCGGTGGCCGCCGACCACCGGCGCGCGGCCTTCGAGACCTGCGCGCTGCTCGTCGACACCGTCAAGGACCGGCTGCCGGTGTGGAAGCACCAGCACTTCGGCGACGGCTCCGACGAATGGGTCAACTCCGCCTAGCAAGCACCGAAGCCGCACTCCCATCGGGAATGCGGCTTCGGTATCTGCGGTCTTACGGGGCCGGCAGCGGCGCGGGCGGCAGCACCGGTGCGCCGGGAGCGGGCGGCGGCGGAACCGGTGCATCCGGAGCCGGCAGAACCGGTGCATTCGGCGGGGGCAGCGGGGTCTGCTGGACACCCGCGGGGGCTCCGGTCAGCGAGCGCTGGGTGGTGACAGCGATGAGCGCGTCCTTGCCGGTGATCTGCTGGTCCTGCACGGCGTTCCAGATCTGGCGCAGGTAGCTGACGTTGGGGCTCTCGTTGGGCAGCGTGTTCGGGTCCAGCGTGGTGCCCGGCGGCAGGCTCTCCGGGCTGATCAGGTGCGGGACACCCTCGGCTGGGACGGGCGCCAACGGATCGGCTGCGGGTGCGGCGACCACGGCGGGAGCGCCGGGGGCGGCCACGGGTGCTGCGGGTGCGGGGGCCGGGACAGGCGCCGGGGCGGGCGGCACCGGCAGGACCGGCTCCAGCGGCATCGGGGCGTCCAGCGACCACAGCTGTGGCTGGCCTTCGGGTGCCGGGGCGGCGACATCCCAGTCGGCAACCTGGATGGCCGGCAGGGCGGCCAGCTGATCGTGGGTCAGCGAGGCGACGGTTTCGACGGGCGGCGCGGGCGGCAGCGGGGCATCGAGCGCCACGGCGACGAACTCGGGTGCCGGGGGGAGCGGGGCATCAACGGGCGGTGCGGGCGGCAGCGGGGCGTCCAGGGCCACGGGGGCGACCTCGGGTGCCGGCGGCGGCAGCGGTGCGTCGACGGGCAGCGGGGCCGGTGCGGCGAGCGCGT
>NZ_JBFUKN010000050.1:0-43926 GCF_056400845.1 Mycobacterium sp. P4_H6
TGGTCGCGCTGATCCACGAGCGCCGCTACGCCGACCGGGTCGCCAACGTGCTGCCCGAGACGCCGAACGTGAAGACCGTCCTGGTCGTCGAGGACGGATCCGACGACGACTACCAGCGGTACGGCGGCGTCGAGTTCGAGGCCGCCCTCGCCCAGGGCTCGCCGGAGCGCGATTTCGGCCCGCGCAGCGAGGACGACATCTACCTGCTCTACACCGGCGGCACCACCGGTTTCCCCAAGGGTGTGATGTGGCGCCACGAGGACATCTACCGGGTGTTGTTCGGCGGCACCGACTTCGCCACCGGGGAGCCCATCGCCGACGAATACGACCTGTCCAAGCAGGCCGCTGCCAACGCGCCGATGATCCGGCTGCCCATCCCCCCGATGATCCACGGCGCCACCCAGTCGGCCACCTGGATGGCCCTTTTCTCCGGTCAGACCGTGGTGCTGACACCGGAATTCGACGCCGATCAGGTGTGGCGTCTGATCCACGACCACAAGGTCAATCTGCTCTTCTTCACCGGCGACGCGATGGCGCGCCCGCTGCTCGACGCCCTGCTGGCACACCAGGACGAGGGCGCCCCAGGATCAGAACCTTATGACCTGTCATCGCTCTTCCTGTTGGCCAGCACCGCGGCGCTGTTCTCCACCAGCCTCAAGGAGAAGTTCCTCGAGCTGCTGCCCAACCGGGTCATCACCGACTCGATCGGTTCCTCGGAAACCGGATTCGGCGGCACCAGCATCGTGGCCAAGGGGCAGTCGCACACCGGCGGTCCGCGGGTCACCATCGACAAGAACACCAAGGTTCTCGACGAGGACGGTAACGAGGTCGTACCCGGTTCGGGTGTGCGCGGCATCATCGCCAAATGCGGTCACATCCCGGTCGGCTACTTCAAGGACGAGAAGAAGACCGCCGAGACGTTCCGGACGTACAACGGTGTGCGGTATGCGATTCCGGGTGATTACGCAGAGGTCGAAGCCGACGGCAGCGTGACGATGCTGGGCCGCGGCTCGGTGTCGATCAACAGCGGCGGCGAGAAGATCTACCCCGAAGAGGTCGAGGCGGCGCTCAAGGGACATCCCGATGTGTTCGACGCACTCGTCGTCGGCGTGCCCGACGAACGCTTCGGCCAGCACGTCGCCGCCGTGGTGCAGCCTCGCGAGGGCACCCGTCCGACGCTGTCCGATCTGGACGCTCACGTCCGTACCGAGATCGCGGGATACAAGGTGCCGCGCAGCCTTTGGCTGGTCGACGAGGTGAAGCGCTCGCCCGCGGGCAAGCCGGATTACCGGTGGGCCAAGGACACCACCGAGGAACGACCCGCCGACGATATTCACGCCAAGCACGCAGGAGCCGCATCATGAGAACTGAACTGTGTGAACGGTTCGGGATCGAATACCCGATCTTCGTCTTCACCCCGTCGGAGAAGGTGGCCGCCGCGGTCAGCAAGGCCGGCGGGCTCGGCGTGCTGGGCTGCGTGCGGTTCAACGATGCCGACGACCTGGAGAACGTCCTGCAGTGGATGGACGCCAACACCGACGGCAAGCCCTACGGCGTCGACATCGTGATGCCCGCCAAGATCCCCACCGAGGGCACCAGCGTCGACATCAACAAGCTGATCCCGGAGACGCACCGCGATTTCGTGGCCAAGACGCTCGCCGATCTCGGGGTGCCGCCGCTGCCCGAGGACGAGGAGAAGTCCGAGGGTGTGCTGGGCTGGCTGCACTCGGTGGCGCGCAGCCACGTCGATGTGGCACTCAAGCATCCGATCAAACTGATCGCCAATGCACTCGGCTCGCCGCCCAAGGATGTCATCGACCAGGCCCACGCCGCGGGTGTGCCGGTGGCCGCGCTGGCCGGCAGCGCCAAACACGCGCTGCGCCATGCCGAGAACGGTGTCGACATCGTCGTCGCCCAGGGCCATGAGGCCGGTGGGCACACCGGTGAGATCGGATCGGTGGTCCTGTGGCCCGAGATCGTCGACGCACTCGACGGTAAGGCCCCGGTGCTCGCAGCCGGCGGTATCGGGACTGGACGCCAGGTCGCCGCGGCGCTGGCCCTCGGTGCGCAAGGCGTCTGGATGGGCTCGGCCTTCCTGACCTCTGCCGAGTACGACCTCGGTGTGCGGCAGGCCTCCGGGGTGTCGACCATCCAGCAGGCCATGCTCGACGCCACCTCCAGTGACACCGTGCGCCGCAAGATCTACACCGGCAAGCCGGCCCGGCTGCTCAAGAGTCGCTGGACCGACGCGTGGGATGCCGAGAACGCACCCGACCCGCTGCCCATGCCGCTGCAGAACATCCTCGTCAGCGAGGCCCATCAGCGGATGAACGAGTCCTCGGATCCGACCGCCGTCGCGATGCCGGTCGGTCAGATCGTGGGCCGGATGAACGAGATCCGCCCCGTCGCCGACATCATCGGCGAACTGGTCAGCGGTTTCGAGGAAGCCACCAAGCGTCTCGACGGCATCGCCGGAAGTTAGACGCCGGTGGCCCCGTCCAGGGCCTCCCGGATCAGGTCGGCGTGCCCGCAGTGGCGGGCGTACTCACCGATCATGTGCGTGTAGATCCAGCGCAGCGTGACCGCACCACCCATGAACGGGCTGGTGTCGTCGAGCGGCCGGTCGGCGCAGGCGGTTCGCGACCGGTCGACCTCGTCCTGCCATGTGCGGTAGACACTTTCGAAGGACACGTCGGCCGGTGCGAACCCGCCGTCGTGACCCTCGACCGATCGGGGCCCGTACAGGGTGGGCACATCCTCGCCGAGCAGCACCCGGCGGAACCAGTTCCGCTCGACCTCGGTCTCGTGCTGCAACAGACCCTGCAGCGTGAGCGTCGACGGCGGCACCGGCGCGGTGCGCAGTTGCGCGTCGGTCAGGCCGGCGCACTTGCCCGCGAGGGTGGCCCGGTAGAAATCCAGCCAGCTCGCAAGGTTTGTGCGTTCGTCCCCGTCGAGCGGCGGCATCGGCCGCTCGGTGCTCACCGCCCGGGCAGCTTCTGCACCAGCTGGATCATCGGGGTCAGTGCCTTCTGCCACAGCGTCTGCGGGATCCCCAGCGGCGCATCGAGATTGATCACCCGCGCGGTGGACACCGTCTGCGATTCGGTGTACTTCAGGATGCCGTCCGCGCCGTGCCTGCGGCCGATACCGGAGGCCTTCATGCCGCCCATCGGGGCTGCGGTGCTGCCGAACGCCAGGGCGTAACCCTCGTCGACGTTGACGGTGCCGGCCTGCAGCCGCGCGGCGATCGCCTCGCCCTCGGCCTTGCTGGCCGCCCACACGCTGGCGTTGAGTCCGTACTCGGTGTCGTTGGCCCGCTCGATGGCCTCCTCGACGTCGGCCACCGGGTAGATCGACACCAGCGGACCGAAGGTCTCGTTGCGCCCGCACTCCATCTCATCGGTGACATCGGTGAGCACCGTCGGCTCGTAGAACAGCGGTCCGAGGTCGGGCCGGGCGTTGCCACCGGCAATTACCTTGGCGCCCTTGACCTTCGCATCGTCGACATGATTGGTCATGGTCTTGACCTGGTCCTCGGACATCAGGCTGCCCATGTCGGCGGTGAAGTCGTAGGCAGTGGAGAGCCGCATGTTGCGCACCCGCTCACCGAACTTGGCGGTGAATTCGTCGGCGATCTCGCGCTCGACGTAGATGCGTTCGATGGAGATGCACAGCTGCCCGGCGTTGGAGAAGCAGGCCCGGGTGGCGGCCTTGGCGGCCACATCGAGATTGGCGCCCTTGGTGACGATCATCGGGTTCTTGCCGCCCAGTTCGGCGGAGAACCCGATCAGCCGGCGCCCGCACTGCTCGGCCAGGGCGCGGCCGGTGGCCGTGGATCCGGTGAACATCAGGTAGTCGCAGTGCTCCACGATGGCGGTGCCGACGACCGATCCCGGCCCGGGGACCACGGCGAACACTTCGGGTGGAACGCCTGCGGCATAGAGCAATTCGGCGTTGGCCAGGGTGCAGTAGGGGGTCTGGCTGTCGGGTTTGACGACCACCGCGTTGCCGGCAAGCAGTGCCGGGATGGAATCCGAGATGGACAGCGCCATCGGGTAGTTCCACGGTGCGATGACACCGATGACGCCCTTGGGCCAGTGATTGACCACGGTCTTGACCAGGCCGGGCAACAGGCCCTGAACCCGCTTCGGGGACAACAGCCGGTTCGCCTCACGCGCGTAGTACCGCGCGTTGAGCATCATGTCGAGGATCTCTTCTTGCGCGGCCGCCCGTGCCTTACCGGTCTCGGCCTGCGCCACATCCATCAGGAAGTCGCGGTGCTCGATCACCAGGCTGCGGAATCGTTCGATGATGGCGGCGCGCTCGCGGGCCGGGCGGGCGGCCCAGGCGACCTGTGCCGCGCGGGCCTTCGCGAAGGCGGCAGCGACATCCTCGGTGGTGCCGACCGGGATGGTGGTCAATTCCCTGCCGGTGAACACCTCATAGATCTGGCGGGACGGTCGGGTGTCGATGTCCTCGATGGCGCACAACGCCCGGAGGCGGGCGAAGTCGGCGGCGGACGGAGCGGGCATGGCAACTCTCCTACTGGTGAGTAACTTGCTGGTGTCGCCCAACATACCTGGTACCGGCGGTTCCGACCAAGGCCGATGCGGTTGAATCTGGGGCATGACCGGACGGCCACGGGACGCCTCGATCGACGAGCGCGTGCTGGCCGTGACACGGGAACTGCTGGTCGAGGTCGGTTGGGACGAACTGAGCGTGCGGTTGGTGGCCACCCGCGCCGGGGTCGGGCGTTCCAGTCTGAACCGGCGCTGGTCCTCCAAGGCAGAACTGGTCCTGCACGCCATCCTCGGCGAGACCCCCGACATGTCCCCGTTCACCGGCACGGACCTCACCGGGTGGATCGACTGGGTGGTGCGCGGCAGTCACCTGTTGTTCGGCCGCCCCGACGTCAAGGAGGCGGTCCCCGGACTCCTGCTGGCGCTGCGGGAGAACGACGAGATGCGCACGGCGCTGTGGGCCGGGTTCAGTGGCCCGGCGATCGAGCTGTTCGCCGCGCAGGGGTACGGCGCCGAAGTGGATGCCCGGGCGGCACTGGCCATGGCGGCGGGCGCAGCGTTGTTCGTCACCACCGTCGCCGCCGACGACGATGCGCCGATGCTGCAGGACCGGCTGGTGCAGCTGCTGTGCACCGCATTGGGCGCATCACCGCCCGAATGACGCGATGATCGCCCGCCGTGGTGACCGCCAGCCGGTCAGCCCCAACTCGGTGAGCGTGCGCGCATCATCGGTCGGGGTCGCCGCCGTCAGCAGCAGCGCCGCCTCGTGGCTGAGGCCGTCCCCGAGCGGCACCACCCGGCCGAACGCATCGGCTACCCATCCGATGCCCCGAAAGATCCTCGGCGACAGCGGTACTCGCCGGATGGGGTGGCCAGATCCCTGCTCCAGCGCGTCGACCATCGCGTCGAACGTCAGCATCAGGCCGCCGCACACGTACCGCCTGGGCCCGCACCCGGCGTGCATCAGCGTGGCGTGCACGTCGGCGACATCGCGGACGTCGACCATCTGCATGCCGCCCGGCATGCGCGGCGCGACACCGGCGCGCACCATCGGGCCCCAGCCGCGTTCGGTCACCCCGGCGGCGGTCCAGAAGGCCGGACCCACGACGCTGGACGGGTAGGTGACGACCACCGGCGCACCCCGCTCCTGCAGCCGCCGCGCGGCCCGGTCGGCGTACGCCTTGGTCTGGGCGTACGGGCTGCGTCCCGGCGCCGGGGGAGTGTCGGCCGTGATCACGCCATCCGGCGCCGGGAAGAGCGCGCTGTAACTGCTCACCGAGACGATCGGATCCAAGCCCGCCTCGGCGGCCCGGGTGAGCACCGCTTCGGTCGCATGGGCGTTGATCTCCCACATCAGTGCCTCGCGGCGGCGGTCGGTGCCGACCACCCCGGCGGCGTGGATGACGGCATCGCAACCGTTCAGCAGACGGGTGACGGTGTCGGCCGAGCGGATGTCGCCGTCGAGGACGTCCACCTCGCCGAGCGCGGCGAGCCGGGGGATCACCGCGTCGCCGGCGCAGCCCGGCGCGACCAGTAGTCGGATCTGGTGCCCGGCCTCCAGCAGTGCGCGCACGGTGTGAGCGCCCAGATAGCCGGTGCCCCCGGTGACCGCGATGCGCATGCGAACCTCCTGCTATATTTCGATGCCAATGGTATCGAAAGCATTCACGCCGGGGACGCTGGGCCCCCTGACGCTGAAAAACAGGTTCATCAAGGCGGCCACGTTCGAGGGCGTGATGGGCGGAGGGCGGGTCGGTGACGCGCTGATCGACTTCCACGCCGAGGTCGCGCGCGGTGGCGCGGCGATGACCACCGTCGCCTATCTGGCGATCTCACCAGGCGGTCGGGTGCACCGCGACACCGTCGTGCTCGGCGCGGATGCCGTGCCCGGACTGCGGCGCCTGACCGAGGTGGTGCACGCCGAAGGTGCCCTGGCATGTGCCCAGATCGGGCACGCCGGACTGGTCGCCAACACGCTGTCCAACCGCACCCCGTCGCTGGCGCCGAGCAGCCGGTTCAGCGCTCCGGCGATGGGCCGGGTCAGGGCGGCCACCACCACTCAGCTCGCCGCCGTGGTGGACCGGTTCGGTGCCGCGGCCCGCCATGCGGTCGAGGCCGGGTTCGATGCCATCGAGATCCACATGGGCCACGGCTATCTCATCAGTTCGTTCTTCAGCCCGAACCTCAATCGCCGCAGTGACGAATTCGGCGGTGACACCACCCGGCGTGCCGAGCTGGCCCGGCGGGTGGCCGAACGGGTTCGCGCCACGGTGGGTGAATCCGTCGCCGTGACAGCCAAATTCAACATGGACGATGGTGTGCCCGGCGGCTTCTGGCTCACCGACAGCCTCGCGACGGCACACCTCCTGCAGTCCGACGGTCACCTTGACGCGCTGCAACTCACCGGGGGCAGTTCACTTCTCAACCCGATGTACTACTTCCGCGGTCCGGTCCCGATGGCGGAGTTCATCGCCTCGCAGCCGACGCCGGTCGGACTGGGGTTGCGCGTCATCGGCAGGAGGCTCTTTCGTGAATACCCCTTCGAGGAGGCGTTCTTCCTGCCGACAGCCCGCCAGTTCCGCGAGACGCTGGACATGCCGCTGATCCTGCTGGGCGGTATCAACGAGCTGGACACCGTGCGCGGCGCACTGGCCGAGGGTTTCGAATTCGTGGCGATGGCCCGTGCGTTGCTGCGGGATCCTGCTCTGGTCAACCGGTTCCGCGACGAGACGGCGACGGCGGGATTGTGCGTGCACTGCATGAAATGCATGCCGACGGTGTACAGCGGCACCCGCTGTGTCATCCGTACACCGGCCTGATGCCCGGACGAGCGATGCCGGCGCCCGCGGTGAAGCTGCGGTGCGCCGGCATCGTGACAACTGCGGATCGAGCCATTCCTGCATATCTAGACGCTCGACCAAGCGCGCTTGGTGGGAGGTCTGGCGGATAGGACAACTGTGTGCGAGATGACGATTCTCCGCGGCACTATACGGTTGGCCGTCGTTGGCGTTATGCTCGCGCCACCGTTCGCAGATTTCGGTGGGGGAGCCTTGTCAGCAGCACAGCCTGGGTGGTACCCGAGTTCAGTCGACCCGTCGCTAGAGCGGTACTGGGATGGGTCGCGATGGACTACGCACGCTAGGCGTCACGGCGTCGGGAGTTCAAGCCCCAGGCCACCGTATCAAGCCCTAAGCCCTCAACCAGCGCGCTCTAGCAGTGAGGTGCCGAAACTTGCGGGCTACGGCCCGGTACCAGTGCCCGGTGGCTATCAGCCACCGACGGCAGCCGGTCATCATGGGGCAAACAGGCCGAACTCGCCGCAGAGGCCGGGTCGGATCCTCGCCGTAGTGCTCGGTCTTCTGGTACTCGCCGTCGTGGTGTTTGGAGTAGTCAGGCTCATTGTTAGCGAATCGCCGGACCCGGCCACTGCCGATAGCGGTTCGGGAAGTGCTTTCGACGACCAAATGGACACGGCTGACGTTGAATCCATTGCCGGGGTGCGGGACGACTGGATCGAATCAGTCTGTAAGACAGGCACATTTGTAGATGGGCACGGCGGACTGCCTGGAAGTTCCGGCGGCGCACTCTGCCAAGCCCGAGTTGGTCGCGGCGATTACATAACGATGAGCCAGTTCGACTCCGACTACAAGATGCGAAATGCACTCGCCATGGCGCAGATTGACTATTACGTCTCTGGTATCGAACCGAGTGGCGAGTTCGTCTGCTTTAGCGTGCTCCCGGGCAGTTCATCAAGACCGCTCGAGCCGCTGATCCAATTCGGCTTTACCATCAATCGAGCCGCTAGCGGATAGTTCGAGTCTGGTGTTTCGTTCCGCTTGCTAGGGGCTGATTCGGGTCTCGGAGTCGATTATGTCGGTCGCAGCAACGACAATGTCCATCTGGGACTCGACGCCGTCGGCGTTGAGTTGCAGCACGTACAGTCCATCGCGACCTGGTATCACCACAGTCTTCTGCGCAACGATCTTCGTTTGCCCATCGCTCACCCATGTACCGCCGAGTTGGTAGGCCGAGAATCCACTCAGCGTGCTCGCCATGCCGTCATTTGATCCCGTATACCCCGGAAGGTTCTTTAGTTCGCCGCCGGCCACCTCGATGATCGTCTGCGGGTCGACGTTGCCAGTCAGCTTTGACACCAGCGCGACGATGCTCGGGGTGTATTCGGYGGATTCCGGACCTGCGTAAATGATTGCGCCGTAGGCCCATTCGGGGGTGTCTGCACCAGCGTCCTTCCAGCCGTCAGGGAAGGGAAGATCGATTGTCGGCGCACCCGGGTCGCCGCGCTTCACCGGCTGCTCCCGGATCCCATTCTCTTGGATATAGCTAGCGATGGTTGGGAATGAACCGGGTGTATGTCGTTGCGAGTTAGAAGGGCTAGGAGCCGGCGTGGTGGTCCGATTTGTCGTCGGTTTCGGCTGAGTTGTCGTGGGGCGTAGGGAAGACGTCGTCGTGGGTGACGAGACTGGAGTGTTGGGCGAAGAGCCATTCGCAACTAGAGCCGCCATGGCGGCCATGATGGCGACGAGCCCTACTGCGCCAGCGACTATCCAGGTTGTTTTAATGGGACGCCGAGGGTGGCTGCCGGACTGAATGGTTGGGTATGCAGGCGCCTGGTGAGTGTTCGAAATCGGTTGATCTTGCGCGAATACAGCATGCTGGGTAGGTGTGGCGGAAATGGCGGCGGCCTGAGTAAGCGCAGCCCGGGCCGAATCTGCGAACTGCAGCGCAGATTGATAGCGGTGACTTGGGTCTTTGGCCATGCCTTTGCTTATGACAGCGTCTAGAGAGCTTGGTATTCCTAGCCCGGCACGCGACGGCAAGGGCGGTGGCGTCATAAGGTGCGCCGCAATCTGTTGCTGCACACTCTCGCCCGGAAATGGACGCGAACCAGTCAAGCATTCATACAGAACGCAAGTAAGGGCGTATATGTCCGCTCGCGCGTCGGCGTGACCGCTCTCGAACCGCTCCGGCGCCATGTAGTGCCAAGTGCCGATTGTGCTTCCGGTACTTGTCAACCCGGCCTGACCGCTGGCATGCGCGATGCCAAAGTCGATCAGGTACGCAAAGTCGAACTTGCCGACGAGAATATTTGACGGCTTGATGTCACGGTGCGTAAGGCCGATGCTGTGCGCCGCCTCCAGAGCCATCGCTATTTGCGCGACAATATTGACTGAGCGACCGGGTTCGATCGGGCCGGATGATATTAGGGACTGCAGATCTTGCCCCTCGATGAGACGCATGTCCACGAATAGCTGGCCGTCGATTTCGCCGTAGTCGTGGATGGGCACAATATGAGGTTCGTTAAGGGATGCTACTGCATGTGCCTCGCGCCGAAAGCGCTTCTGGAATACCTCGTCATGAGCCCAGTGTCCAAGCAAGACCTTGATCGCGACAGTGCGATCAGTTGCGGTGTCACGGGCACGCCAGACTTCGCCCATTCCCCCTCTCCCGAGGAGTTTCTCGAGGCGATATCGCCCGAATTCTGTGCCCTCCACCGCGCCCCTCCTCGCCGGGTCAATTTACCTGGCTGTTAGTAGGTAAACAGACGAATGCCGCCTCGATCAAACTCGAGATCGCGGCGGCATTCTCAAAAATCAAAAACCTAGGGGGCAATCGCAGTTTCGGAGTCGATGACAGTCGTTGCTGCACTCACGATATCGACCTGGTCCTCGGTGCCGTCCGCGTTGAGCTGCAGTACGTAGAGTCCGTCGCTTCCCTGGACCACGACTGTTTTCTGCCCTACCAGCTTTGTCAGGCCCTCTTGCACCCACGTGCCAGCGAGTTGGAACGCCGGATACTCGCCCAGGGTTGTCACCTCGCCCTCACCACCGTCGAATTCGGGCAGGTTCTGCAACTCGCCGCCGGCCAGATCGATGATTCGCTGCGGGTCGACGTTGCCAGTCAGCTTGGACACGATCGCCACGATGCTGGGCGTATACTCCGCGGCCTCGGGCCCTGCGTATATGACTGCGCCATAAGCCCATTCTGGGGTGTCGGCACCAGCATCCTCCCACCCTTCAGGGACAGGAATGTCAAATGTAGGCGCACCTGGGTCGCCGCGGCGGACCGGCGTCTCCTGGATGCCGTTGGCCTCGATGTAGCTGGCGATCGTCTCGTTCGGTCCGGTGGAGTCCGTGAGTTCGTCGCGCGGTGCCACCTTGGGCTTCGTTGTCTTCGGCGCGGATTCGCTCGTCGACGCCTTCGAGGATTCCGCGGAGGCACTGGTCTTGGCGGACCCCTCGGTGGTCTTGGTGTCCGAGCCGCAGCCGGACAGGATCAAGCCCAATGTGGTGGCTATTGCCGCAACACCGGCAATTGCAGATGTCTTCATCATGAACCCCTTGTTGTGAAAGTCTTATTCATGGCAAACACTTGCCATGCTCATTCCGTTCGGAAGCGTAGCCCAGATATCGCTGCTACATGCTAGGTAGAAGTACTCAAAAATTGCGCCCGGATATGTCTCGACCGTGACAGCAAATTCTCTTACGATGTTCTGCCCGGGCCGAGCGTGTAGTCACCGGACTCCGGGTGCCGGTACCAGCCGCCGGCGGCGTGCGTCCCGCCGTCGACATGAATGGTCTGGCCGGTCACGTAACTGGACAGATCTGAGGCCAGGAACACCGCCGCGCCGGCCATTTCGTCGACGTGACCACCGCGGCCCATCGGGACCATCCGCCCAGCGTCCTGTAGGCGTTGCGGGCCCGACATCGCCGCCAGCCCCTCGGTCAGGGTGAAATCCGGTGCCAGACCGTTGACCCGGATGCCGTGCTCGGCGAGTTCGAGTGCGGCGGTCCTGGTGTAGTTGATGACACCGGCCTTCGCCGCGGCATACGCCGCGTAACCGGGTGCGGCGCGGACACCTTCGATCGATGTCACGTTGATGATGCTGCCGCCGTGCGCGGCCTCGACCATCACCCGGGCCACCCGCTGTGTACACAGGAAGACCTGCCGGAGGTTGGCGCGGTACAAGGCATCCCAGCCGTTCTCGGAGGTGTCCAGCAGGGGTGAGCCGAAGGTTCCGCCGGCATTGTTGACCAGAATGTGCGGAGGGCCGAGGTGCTCGACGGTGCGGGCCAGCGCCGCATCCACGGCCGCGGACTCCCGGACATCGGTCACCAGCGCGAGCCCGCCGATCTCGGTCGCCGCCGCGACGCAGGTGGCCTCGTCGCGTTCCCAGATCGCCACGCGGGCGCCGAAAGCGACCAGACCGGCAGCGATGCCACGGCCGATGCCGGCCCCGCCGCCGGTGACGACCGCGACCCGTCCCTGCAGGGATACTGCGGACGGGTCGAGGGCCATCAGCGGACTTTAACCGGGTACACCGGATCGGCGCAGTCTGTTCCCTGCGCGGACAGCACCCGCTTGAGCACCTTGAAGGTCGCGGTGCGGGGCAGCGCGGTGGCGACCCGGACGAACGACGGCCACTGCTTCGGCCCGAGATCCGGTTGCTCGTCCAGGAACGCGCGGAACGACTCCACGTCGAAGGTGGCAGCGTTGCCGAGGACCACCGCGGCCATCACCCGGTCGCCGACGGCCGGGTCCGGGATCGGGTACACGGCCGCCTCGGCGATATCGATATGGCGCAACAGGATCCGCTCGATGGGTGCGGTGCCCAGGTTCTCGCCGTCCACCCGCATCCAATCGCCGAGCCGCCCGGCGAAGTAGATGTAGCCGGCTTCGTCGCGGTAGGCGAGGTCGCCGGTGTGATAGACACCGCCGGCCATCCGGTCGGACTCGGCGTCGGGGGAGTTGTAGTAGCCGCGGAACCAGCCCGCGCCGGTCGGGTTGACCAGCTCGCCGACCACACCTGGTGCGCACGGCTGCCCGGTCTCGACATCGACGATCGCCACCTCGTCGGTCAGCGGTCCCAGCGAGCCGTCCGGGGTGTCGGGGGTGCGGGCGATCGCCACACCGCCTTCGGTGGAGCCGAATCCATCGACCACCCGCACGCCGAAACGGGCGGCGAACCGGGGCAGGTCACGCGGCGCACCCTCGTTGCCGTACAGGAATTTCAGCGGATTGTCGGCGTCGTCGGGACGCTCGGGTGTGGCCAGGATGTAGGACAGCGGTTTGCCGACGTAGTTGGCGTAGGTGGCGCGGTAGCGGCGAGCGTCGGGGATGAACTGTGACGCGGAGAATTTGCGGCGCAGCGCAATCGAGGCGCCTGCGGCGACCCCCACCGACCAGCCGGCCATGATCGCGTTGGAGTGGAACAGCGGCATGGACAGATAGCAGGTGTCCTCGGGACCCAGCCCGAACCGCTCGGCCAACATCGCT
Organism: Mycobacterium sp. P4_H6; assembly: GCF_056400845.1. Lineage (NCBI taxonomy): Bacteria > Bacillati > Actinomycetota > Actinomycetes > Mycobacteriales > Mycobacteriaceae > Mycobacterium > Mycobacterium sp. P4_H6. The sequence continues at coordinate 12,816 of NZ_JBFUKN010000050.1, forward strand.
CCGGGGAAGGCGACCTTGTCATGGGTCACCCGCACGGCCTTGGGTTCACCGCTGGTGCCGGAGGTGAAGATCAGCATGAACAGGTCATCGCCGGACAGGTCGGCGAACGTCACCGGAGCGCCGGCGTAGGAGGCGAGTTCGGCTTTCCACGAGGCGGATCCGACGTCGATGTGATCGACTCCGGGCGGCACCACGCTCGGGTCGTCGGTGAGGACCAACTGGCAATCGGCCCTGGCGATATCGGAGGCCAGGGCCGCGCCGCGACGGGTCGGGTTCAGCCCCACCGGGACCAGGCCACGCAGCCCGGCCGCCACCAACAGCGTGGAGAAGAACGTGGTGTTGCCGAGCAGCGCGCCGATGTGCGGGGGCCGGGACGGATCCAGCCGCGCGCCGAGAGCCGCGGCCAGCTGCGCGCCGGACGCGATGTGTTCCTGCCAGCTGCTGAACGAATCTCCCTCGTACACACCACGGTCGGTGACATCGACAAGTGGTCTCAGCAGTTCGGTGACGGTGGGTCCGCCGTGTTCTGCCACCGGCTACACGGGTGCGTCGGCCAGCTCACGGCCGATCCGCAGCAACTGGCCGGTCGCCCCACCGATCGCGAACTCGGTCTGCTTGGCGGCCAGGAAGTAGCGGTGGATCGGGTGATCCGTATCGATACCGACACCGCCGTGTACATGCACCGCGGTGTGGGCGACGCGATGTCCGGCGTCGGCCGCCCAGAACGCGGCACTGGCCACGTCGATAGCGGCGGGTAGGTCCTCGGACAGCCGCCACGCGGCTTGGGTGAGCGTCGACCGCAGCGCCTTGACGTCGATATAGCCGTCGGCAAGTCGCGCCGAGACGGCCTGGAAGCTGCCGATCGGCCGATCGAACTGCTCCCGCTCGCGGGCGTACACCGCGGTGAGTTCCAGGGCGCGTTCGAGCACACCGAGCTGGAATGCGGTGCGGCCCAGCGCCGCCTGCACGGTGAGCCACTCCAGCACCTCGGCATCGCCGACGACGCGTTCGGCGCCGACGGTCGTGCCGGAGAGTTCCAGGTGCCCGACGGCACCGTGACCGGTGGTGTCCAGCGTGCTCAGCGTGACGCCGGGGTCATCGGTGCTCACCAGGAAGACCAAGGTGGCGGAGTCGGTCTCGGCGGGCACCAGGAAGGCGTCGGCCACCGGACCGTAGGCCACCTGGGTGCGCGAACCGGTCAGCCGGAACCCTGATCCGTCCGCCTGCGCCTGGACCGGGCCCTGGCCCATCTCGCCGTCCACGGCGACCGTGAGGATCTTGGTGCCGTTGACGGCCGGCACTGCCCAATCCTGCTGCAGCGCCTGCGATCCGAACTTCTCCAGCGCACCGGCGGCGAGCACCGCCGATTCCAGGTAGGGCACCGCGGCCAGCTGCCGGCCCAGGGCGGTCAGCACGGCCGCCTGCTCCAGCACACCGAAACCGCCGCCGCCCAGGGATTCCGGGGCCGCGGTGGACAGGATGTCGGCCTCTATCAGCTTGGCCCACAGGTCGCGGTCGAAACGCTGGTCGAGTCCGTCGAGCACCCGCTGGTGCTCGGGGGTGACCACCGATTCGGTGATGGTGCGCACCAGTCCGCCGAGATCGACGGAGGCTTCGGTAGGGGTGAAGTCCATGTCTGTTCCTTACCGGTTCACTCGGGGCAGGCCGAGTGCGACCATGCCGATGATGTCGCGCTGGATCTCGTTGGTGCCGCCGCCGAAGGTCAGGATCAGGCAGGAGCGGTGCATCCGCTCGACCCGCCCGCGCAGCAGCGCGCCGGGTGATCCGGTCCGCAGCGTCGCCGAGGTGCCGAGCACCTCCATCAGCAGGCGGTAGGCCTCGGTCGCGAGTTCGGTGCCGAACACCTTGGCCGCGGACGCATCGGCCGGAGACGGCGAATTGTCGTCGGAGGCGGACGCGAGCTCCCAGTTGATGAGCTTGAGCACCTCGGCCTTGGCGTGCACCCGGGCGAGGTTGAGCTGGACCCACTCGGAGTCGATCAGCCGCTTGCCGTGCACGTCCTTGGTGTTCTGTGCCCATTCGCGAACGCCGTTGAGGGCGACGAAGATCGGCTGCGCCGAGACCAGCGCGACGCGCTCGTGGTTGAGCTGGTTGGTGACCAGTTTCCAGCCCGCGTTCTCCTCGCCGACCAGGGCGCTGGTCGGCACCCGGACGTCCTGGTAGTAGGTGGCGCTGGTGTCCACACCGGACATGGTGTGCACCGGTGTCCAGGAAAAGCCCTCGGCGGTGGTCGGCACGATCAGCATCGAGATACCGCGGTGCTTCTTGGCTTCCGGGTTGGTGCGCACCGCCAGCCACACGTAGTCGGCGTAGGCGATCAGGCTGGTCCACATCTTCTGACCGTTGATGACGTACTCGTCACCACTGCGGACGGCGGTGGTACGCAGGGATGCGAGGTCGGTGCCGGCGCCGGGCTCGGAGTAGCCGATGGAGAAATGCAGTTTGCCTGCCGCGATCTTGGGCAGGAAGAACTGCTTCTGCTCCTCGGTGCCGAAATGCATGATGGTCGGCGCGACGGAGTTGATGGTCAGGAACGGGACCGGCACATTGGCGATCGAGGCCTCGTCGTTGAAGATCAGGCCGTCCATCGGCGGACGGGCCTGGCCGCCGTACTCCTTGGGCCAGGACAGCGTCAGCCATCCGTCCTTGCCCATCTGCTCGACGGTTTCGCGGTAGACGTTGCCGCGGCCCATCTCGCCATCGCTGGCGCCCAGCGCTTCGGCCCGCTCCGGAGTCATCAGTTTCTGGAAGTAGGACCGCAGTTCGCGGCGCAACTCCTCCTGCTCGGCGGTATAACCGATCCGCATGGGGACGTCCTCACTGTTCGGGGTTCGTTGCCGGTGCACCGGCGGGCACATGGTGGTACCCGTCCATCTGTCTCGTTGTAACACGTTCTAGTCTTGCGGTCCAGGGCGGTATTGTCRGACAGCACAGGGGCAGCCCGCCCTGACCCGGAGTGCGAGGAGGTTGTCATGCACGTAGAAGTCGATCGGGACCGCTGCGAAGGCAATGCGGTGTGTCTCGGTATCGCCCCCGACCTGTTTGATCTCGATGACGATGACTACGCGGTGGTCAAGGCCGACCCGGTACCCGCCGACCAGGAGGACCTGGCCGAGCAGTCCGTCGCAGAGTGCCCACGGGCAGCCCTGATCCGCAAAGACTGAAGAAACTAGAGGTATTCGTACTGTGGCTCCAGACACCGCAACGAGCGATAACGCGATCGATCTGTCCGGGAAGGTCGCCGTCGTCACCGGCGCGGCCGCAGGCCTGGGTCGTGCCGAGGCGATCGGGCTGGCCCGCGCCGGCGCGACCGTCGTGGTCAACGACATGGCCGGGGCACTCGACAAGTCCGATGTGCTCGCCGAGATCGAGGCGGCCGGGTCCAAGGGCGTGGCGGTGGCCGGCGATATCAGCGCCCGCAGCACCGCGGACGAACTCGTCGAGACCGCGGACCGGCTGGGTGGCCTGGGCATCGTGGTCAACAACGCCGGGATCACCCGGGACCGCATGCTGTTCAACATGTCCGACGAGGACTGGGATGCGGTGATCGCCGTGCATCTGCGCGGTCACTTCCTGCTGACCCGCAATGCCGCGACGTACTGGAAGGCCAAGGCCAAGGAATCCGCCGACGGTCAGGTGTACGGCCGGATCATCAACACGTCGTCGGAGGCCGGTATCGCCGGTCCGGTCGGGCAGGCCAACTACGGCGCGGCCAAGGCCGGTATCACCGCACTGACACTCTCGGCGGCCCGTGGCCTGAGCCGGTACGGCGTGCGAGCCAATGCGATCGCGCCGCGCGCACGCACCGCGATGACCGCCGACGTGTTCGGTGACGCGCCCGATCTTGCCGACGGTCAGGTCGACGCGCTGTCACCGGAACACGTCGTGACGCTGGTGAGCTACCTGGCCTCGCCGTCCTCGGACCGCGTCAACGGTCAGCTGTTCATCGTGTACGGCCCGACGGTGACCCTGGTCGCCGCGCCGGTGGCCGCGCAGCGTTTCGATGCCGGCGGGGACGCCTGGGATCCGGCGGCGCTGAGCGCGACGCTGGGCGAGTTCTTTGCTGAGAGGGATCCGGAAATAGGATTCTCCGCTACTGCGCTAATGGGTTCTTGAGTCCGGAGAACCGTATATTCGCCCGTTCTGGGGTCGATAGAACACGTTCTAGAATGACCTCGATCACACCGTCTGTGACCAGCAGAAACGGGAGTTTTCCACGAAGATTGCGGTTCTTTGACACTGTGAACGTGTTCTAGTTACTATGAGCCCGCTCACTAAGCGCACCGTGCACATCAGGGGTGGAAAGACCGCCAGAGCGAACAAATTCCGGCTATTGTCGGGTACTTCGCCAGTGTGGGATTCCAACCCCGTTCGAGAATGGAGTCGAGGTTGATCGAACAGCTTGCGGCTCCGGCGCGGGCCGTGGGTGGGTTCGTCGAAATGACCATCGACACCTTCGTCAAGATGTGGCGCCGGCCGTTCCAGTTCCGCGAATTTCTCGACCAGACGTGGATGATCGCGCGGGTGTCGTTGGTGCCGACGCTCCTGGTGTCCATCCCGTTCACGGTCCTGGTTGCCTTCACCCTCAACATCCTTCTGCGCGAGATCGGCGCCGCCGATCTGTCCGGAGCAGGCACTGCCTTCGGCACCATCACCCAGCTGGGTCCGGTGGTGACCGTGCTGGTGGTCGCCGGCGCCGGCGCCACCGCGATCTGCGCGGATCTCGGCGCCCGCACCATCCGCGAAGAGATCGACGCCATGCGGGTGCTGGGCATCGATCCGATCCAGCGACTCGTGGTGCCCCGCGTGCTCGCCTCGACCGTCGTGGCGGTGCTGCTCAACGGCCTGGTGTGCGCCATCGGCCTGTCCGGCGGCTACGTGTTCTCGGTCTTCCTGCAGGGCGTGAACCCCGGCGCGTTCATCAACGGGCTGACCATCCTCACCGGCCTCGGCGAGCTGGTGCTCGCCATGTTCAAGGCCCTGCTGTTCGGCCTGCTGGCCGGCCTGGTCGGCTGCTACCGCGGGCTGACCGTGCAGGGCGGGCCCAAGGGTGTGGGCATCGCGGTGAACGAGACCGTGGTCTACGCCTTCATCTGCCTGTTCGTGGTCAACGTCATCCTGACCGCCGTCGGCGTCCGAGTGCTGGAGCGGTGAGGCGCTCATGAGCTACGACGCGACGGTGCGGCTGCGCCGGTTCTTCCGGGGCGTCCCGCGAGCCGTGGACAACATCGGTGAGCAGGCGCTGTTCTACGGCGAGTCGATGCGCTACATCCCCAACGCGCTCACCCGCTACCGCAAGGAAACCATCCGGCTGGTCGCCGAGATGACCATGGGCGCAGGCGCACTGGTCATGATCGGCGGAACGGTCGGTGTCGCGGCGTTCCTCACGCTGGCCTCCGGCGGTGTCATCGCGGTGCAGGGCTACTCCTCGCTGGGCAACATCGGCATCGAGGCGCTGACCGGCTTCCTCTCGGCCTTCCTCAACGTGCGCATCGTGGCCCCGGTGATCGCCGGGATCGCGCTGGCGGCCACCATCGGCGCCGGTACGACAGCACAGCTGGGCGCCATGCGGGTGGCCGAAGAGATCGATGCCGTGGAAGCCATGGCGGTGCACGCGGTTTCGTATCTGGTGTCGACGCGGATCATCGCCGGACTGATCGCCATCGTCCCGCTGTACTCGCTGTCGGTGCTCGCGGCCTTCTTCGCGGCCCGCTTCACCACCGTCTTCATCAACGGCCAGAGCGCAGGTCTGTACGACCATTACTTCAACACCTTCCTGATACCGAGCGACCTGCTGTGGTCCTTCCTGCAGGCCATCGTCATGTCGATCGCGGTCATGCTGGTGCACACCTACTACGGCTACAACGCCTCCGGCGGACCCGTCGGCGTGGGCATCGCGGTCGGCCAGGCCGTGCGCACCTCGCTGATCGTCGTCGTCACCATCACCCTGTTCATCTCACTCGCCGTGTACGGCGCGTCCGGCAACTTCAATCTCTCCGGGTAGGCCACGGATGTCCGACGGAACCGCCAAACGCAGCCATGTCCGGATCGCCGCCGCGATCCTGGCCGCGCTGATCGCCCTCGCCGTGCTGTTCACCTACCTGTTCTTCACCGCGGCATTCACCCCGACCGACACCGTCACGGTGACCTCGGAGCGGGCCGGCCTGGTGATGGAGCGGGACGCCAAGGTCAAATACCGGGGTATCCAGATCGGCAAGGTCAGCGAGATCGCCTACGCCGGGAATCAGGCGAAGCTGACGCTGTCCATCGACCGCAGCCAGATGCGCTTCATCCCGTCCAACGCCGTCGTGAAGATCGCCGGCACCACGGTTTTCGGTGCGAAGTCGGTGGAGTTCCTGCCACCGGAGGATCCCCGCGACACCCCCTTGCGGCCGGGCACCAGCATCGCGGCCGCCGATGTGCAGCTCGAGGTCAACACGCTGTTCCAGACCCTCACCGATGTGCTGCACAAGGTGGACCCAATCAACCTGAACGCCACGGTGACCGCGTTGGGCGAGGGCCTGCGTGGCAACGGAGACGATGCGGGTGCCGCGATGGCCGGGCTGAACAGCTATCTGGCCCAGCTCAATCCGAAGCTGCCCACAGTGGCCGAGGACTTCCGTAAGACCGCCGTGGTGGCCGATATCTACGGTGACGCCGGACCGGACCTGGCGACCATCCTGGACAACGCGCCCCGGCTGGCCCAGACCATCGTCGACGAACAGGACAACCTCAACGCCGCGCTGCTCGCGGCCACCGGTTTCGCCGAGAACGGCACCGCCACACTGGAACCGGCCGCCGACGACTACATCGCCGCGATCCAGCGGATGCGCGCGGTCCTCAAGGTGGCCGGCGACTACTCGCCGGTGATCGGTTGCACGCTGCAGGGCACGTCAAAGGCGCTGGACACCTTCGCCCCCGTCATCGGCGGCATCCGGCCCGGCCTGTTCGTCGCATCCAACTTCCTGCCCGGCGCGCCGTCCTACACCTACCCCGAGAGCCTGCCCGTGGTGAATGCCTCGGGCGGACCGAACTGCCGCGGACTTCCCGACGTCCCGGGTAAGCAGCTCGGCGGATCCTGGTATCACACACCGTTCCTGGTGACCGACAACGCCTACGTGCCCTACCAACCGAACACCGAACTGCAGTTCAATGCGCCCTCGACACTGCAGTTCCTGTTCAACGGCGCGTTCGCGGAACGGGACGATTTCTGATGATCAGGTTGCGCCGCGATGAGCGCCTACGCGAAGAGCCTCGTGTCACAAAGAACAGTGAAATCTGATGAACCAACGTAGGACCCTGATCAACGTCATCGTGTTCACGCTCGCGATGGTGCTGGTGGCCGCCGGTCTGGTCGTGGTGTTCGGGCAGTTCCGATTCGCCTCGAGCAACCAGTTCTCGGCCACCTTCTCCGAAGCCTCCCGGCTGAAGTCCGGTCAGGACGTCCGCATCGCGGGCGTGCCGGTCGGTTCGGTCGGCTCGGTCACGCTGAACCCCGACAACACCGTCAACGTCGCATTCGACGTGGACAAGCGCTATCAGCTCTACACCTCCACCCGGTTGGTGGTGCGCTACGAGAACCTGGTCGGCGACCGCTACATGGAGATCACCTCCGGCCCGGGAGAGCTGAAGAAGCTGCCGGCCGGCGCCACCATCTCGAAGGACAACACCCAGCCCGCACTGGATCTCGACGCGCTGCTGGGTGGGTTGAAGCCGGTGCTCAAGGGTCTGGACGGGGCCAAGGTCAACGAGATCAGCAACGCGGTCATCGAACTGCTGCAGGGCCAGGGCGGCGCGATCCAGAGCCTGCTGTCCAACACCAGCTCGTTCAGCCAGCGTCTCGCCGACCGGGATCAGCTGATCGGCGACGTCATCACCAACCTGAACACCGTGCTGGGCACCGTCGATGAGAAGGGCGCCCAGTTCAACGCCAGCGTCGACGAACTGCAGAAGCTCATCACCGGGCTGGCCGAGAACCGTGACCCCATCGCCGGGGCCATCGCGCCGCTGGCATCGGCGGAAAACGATCTGACCGAGATGCTGGAGGCCTCACGCCGCCCCCTGCAGGGCGTCATCGAGAACGCGCGCCCGCTGCTGCAGCGGATGGACGAGCGCAAGGCCGATATCAACAAGGTGATCGAGCCGCTGGCGGAGAACTACATGCGGCTGAACTCGCTGGGTGCCTACGGCGCGTTCTTCAACATCTACTACTGCTCCATCCGGCTGAAGATCAACGGCCCGGCCGGTAGCGACATCCTGATCCCGTTCGGTGGCCCGCCGGACCCGTCGAAGGGGAGGTGCTCGGAGAATGGCTAGCCCAGACCGCAGCAACCCGCTGCGCACCGGGATTCTCGGCATCTTCGTGGTGGCGTGCCTGGTGCTGGTGTCCTTCGGGTACACCGGCCTGCCGTGGTACCCGCAGGGCCGCGGATATGAGGCCTATTTCTCCGACGCCGGTGGCATCTCACCGGGTAACGACGTCGCGGTGTCCGGTATCAAGGTCGGCAAGGTGACCTCTGTGTCGCTGGCTCGCGATCAGGCCAAGGTGGGCTTCACCGTCGACCGGAACATCAAGGTGGGCAACCAGACTCTGGTGGCCATCAAGACCGACACCGTGCTGGGCCAGAAGTCGCTCTCGGTGACACCAGGAGGCAGCGGCGACTCGACCGTCATCCCGGTCGGCCGCACCACCACCCCGTACACCCTGAACACCGCACTGCAGGACCTCGGCGGCAACGTCAGCGCGCTCGACAAGCCGAAGTTCGAGCAGGCGCTGCAGACCCTGACCGACACGCTGCGCGACGCGACCCCGCAGCTGCGCGGCGCGCTCGACGGCGTCGCGAACCTGAGCCGCAGCCTGAACAAGCGCGATCAGGCGCTCGAAGAATTGCTGCTGCACGCCAAGAACGTCTCCGACACCCTGGCCCAGCGGGCCGGTCAGGTGAACCAGCTCATCACCGATGGCAACCAGTTGTTCGCCGCCCTCGACGAGCGCAGGCAGGCACTGAGCACGCTGATCGCCGGTATCGACGATGTCTCGCACCAGCTTTCCGGTTTCGTCGCCGACAACAAGCGTGAGTTCCTGCCCGTGCTGCAGCGGCTGGATGCGGTGATGGCCAACCTGCTCGAGCGCAAGGAGCACATCGGCGAGGCGCTGAAGCGACTGCCGCCGTACGCCACCGCGCTCGCCGAGGTGGTCGGTAACGGACCCGGCTTCAACATCAACCTGTACGGCCTGCCCCCGGCGACCATCGCCGAAGTCCTGCTGGACGGCTACTTCCAGCCGGGCAAGCTTCCGGACAGCCTCGCCGACTACCTGCGCGGCATGATCTCCGAGCGCATGCTGGTGAGGCCCAAGACGCCATGACAGAAATCAGATCCGGAAAGAGCAAGTGGCTGCGCGGAACTCTCGCGGTGGCGCTTGCGGTCCTGCTGGCCGTCGGTGTCTACCTGGTGTGGCCGAGCCGCGGCGGACAGAAGGTCGTGGCCTACTTCCCGACCGCGGTCGGGCTGTACCCCGGCGACGATGTCCGCATCGTCGGTGTGCCCATCGGGCGGATCGATTCGATCCAGCCGCGCGCCCAGGACGTCAAGATCAACATGACGCTGGACGACGGTGTGCGGGTGCCTGCGAATGCGCAGGCCATCATCATCGCGCCGAACCTGGTGTCCGCCAGGTTCATCCAGCTGACGCCCGCCTACACCGAAGGTGACGTGCTGGCCGACGGCGCGGAGATCGGGCTGGACCGTACCGGTGTCCCGGTCGAGTGGGACGAGGTCAAGGAGCAGCTCACCGCGCTGAGCACCCAGCTCGGCCCGCAGGAGGGCGGCCTGCAGGGACCGCTCACCCAGGTCGTCAACCAGGCCGCCGACGCGTTCGACAACAACGGCGACTCGTTCCGCCAAGCTCTGCGCGAACTCTCGCAGACCGCGGGCCGCCTCGGGGATTCGCGGACCGACCTGTTCGGCACCATCCGCAATTTGCAGGTGCTCGTGAACGCGCTGGCCAACAGCAACGAGCAGATCGTGCAGTTCACCAACCACGTCGCGTCGGTGTCGCAGGTGCTCGCGGCCAGCACCCAGGATCTGGACGCCACCCTGGGCGCGCTCAATCAGGCGCTCGGCGATGTCCGCGGTCTGCTCAGCGAGTCCAACGCCTCGCTGATCCAGTCGGTGGGCAAGCTCAGTGAGTTCACCCAGATCCTCACCGACCACAGCGATGACATCGAACAGATCCTGCACGTGACGCCCAACGGTCTGGCCAACTTCTACAACATCTACAACCCGGCGCAGGGCACCGTCGGCGGCCTGCTGTCGCTGCCGAACTTCGCCAACCCGGTGCAGTTCATCTGCGGTGGCACCTTCGATGTCGGCGCCTCGCCGGACAACTACAAGCGCGCCGAGATCTGCCGCCAGCGCATGGCGCCGGTGCTCAAGCGGATCACCATGAACTACCCGCCGATCCTGCTGCACCCCATCGACAGCATCACCGCGTACAAGGGGCAGATCATCTACGACACCCCGGAGACCCAGGCGAAGGCCGAGACACCGGTGCCCTACCTGCAGTGGCAGCCCGCACCCGGGGTCACCCCGCCCATCGCACCTCCGGGCGGCAACCTCAGCCAACTGATCCTGCCGCCACCCGCGGTGCCCGGACAGATCTCACCGGCAGGCCCGGTACAGCCGGCCCCGCCGATGGGCGCGGGACCCCTGCCGGGGCCTGCCCCGGCGCCGGCCGGAGGGGCGGGCGGATGACCTCGATGAAATCGATCCTGTTGCGTGGCACCGCGCTCGGCGGCGGCACGCTCATGCTGGCCGGTTGCCAGTTCGGCGGGCTGAACTCGCTGAACATGCCGGGCACCGCCGGTCACGGCTCCGGCTCGTACACGATCACCGTGGAACTGCCCGACGTCGCGACGCTGCCGCAGAACTCGCCGGTGATGGTCGACGACGTCACCGTCGGCAGCGTCTCGGGTATCGAGGCGGTGCAGCGCCAGGACGGGACGTTCTACGCCGCGGTGCAGCTGTCGCTGGACAGCGATGTCGACCTGCCGCAGAACTCGACGGCCACCGTTGCGCAGACCTCGCTGCTGGGTTCCCAGCACGTGCAGCTGACCCCGCCGATCGACGATGCCGTCGGGAAGCTGAAGCAGGGCTCGAACATCCCGCTCGGGGCCATCGGTCGCTACCCGACCACCGAAGAGGTGCTCTCCGCGCTCGGTGTGGTGGTCAACAAGGGCAATCTCGGTGCGCTGCAGGACATCACCGACGAGGCATACGCCGCGGTCGCCGGGCGGACCGGCAGCTTCGCCGAGTTGCTGCCCCGGCTGGCCGAACTGACCGCTTCACTGGACCGGCAGACCGAGGACATCCTCACCGCCGCCGACGGGCTCAACCGGTTCGCCTCGATCCTTGCGCAGAGCAAGGACAACCTGGGCCGCACGCTGGACAGCCTGCCCAATGCGCTGCTCGTGCTCAACAACAACCGCGACAACATCGTCAGTGCCTTCACGGCCCTTAAGAGTTTCGCCGAGGTGGGTTCGCGCGTGCTGTCGGAGACGAAGACCGATTTCACGGCCGACCTCAAGGACCTGTTCCCGGTCATCAAGGCGCTCAACGACAATGCCGATGACTTCATCAAGGACCTGGAGCTGCTGCCGACGTTCCCGTTCCACTACAAGTATCTGCGCAACGCCGTCCGCGGTGACTACATGAACGTCTTCGTGACGTTCGACCTCACGGTGCGGCGGTTCGGTGAGTCGGTGTTCACCACATCGTTCTTCGATCCGAACATGAAGCATCTCAGCGAGGTGATCAACCCGCCGGACTTCCTGACCGGTGCGATGGCCAACCTCTCCGGTCAGGCGGCCGATCCGTTCAAGATCCCGCCCGGCACCGCGACACAGCACGATGGGGGGACGCCGTAATGCTGACCCGTCTGACACGTTTGCAGCTGTCCATCTTCGCCGTCGTCACGGTGCTGACCGTCACCGCCATCTCGGCGTTCTACCTGCACGTCCCGGCGACGCTGGGGATCGGCACCTACAACGTCACCGCGGACTTCAAGGCCGGTGGCGGGCTGTACCAGAACGCCAACGTCACCTACCGCGGCGTGACCATCGGGCGCGTCGAGGCGGTCGGACTGACCGATGACGGTGTGGAGGCGCACATGCGGCTCAACACCGACACCGACGTGCCGGAGAATGTCACGGCCACGGTCAAGAGTGTCTCCGCGGTGGGCGAGCAGTACATCGACCTGGTGCCGCCGAGCGATGACGACGGTGGCGCCGCCCCCGGCCTGCTGCGCAACGGTTCCAACATCGGGGTCGAGCACACCGCGATCGGCCAGGACATCGCCGGCATGCTCAAGCAGGCCGACGATCTGGTGGCCAGCGTCGGCGACGCGCGGATCCAGGATCTGCTGAAGGAAACGTTCAAGGCATTCAACGGATCCGGGCCGGAGCTGGCGCGGCTGATCCAGTCCGGGCGTGACCTCATCGACGAGGCCAACGCCAGCTACGGGCAGACCAGCCAGCTGATCGATCAGGCCGGCCCGTTCCTGGACGCCCAGATCACCGCCGGCGACGACATCCGTTCCTCCGCCGACGGACTGGCCCGGCTTACCACCGAGGTTGCCAACGCCGACCCGCAGTTCCGTTCGACGCTGCAGACCGTGCCCGGCGCGGTGGCGGAGGCCAACACCACGTTCGAAGGCATCCGGCCGACGTTCCCGGTGCTGGCCGCCAACCTGGCCAACTTCGGTCGCATCGGCGTCATCTATCACAAGTCGATCGAACAGGCCCTGGTCATCTTCCCGGCCCTGATGGCCGCGCTGATCACGGTCGGCACCGGCCTGCCCGCCGACGAGGGCGGCAAGCTGGACTTCAAGATCAACCTGGGTGACTCGCCGCCGTGTTCGACCGGCTTCATCCCGCCCTCGGACATCCGCTCGCCGGCCGACACCACCCTGCGTGAGCTGCCGACCGACATGTACTGCAAGACCGCGCAGAACGATCCCGCGGTGGTGCGTGGTGCGCGTAACTACCCGTGCCAGGAGTTCCCCGGTAAGCGGGCGCCCACGGTCCAGCTGTGCCGCGACCCGGTCGGTTATGTGCCGATCGGCAGCAACCCGTGGCGCGGCCCGCCGGTGCCGTACGACACCCCGATCACCGATCCGCGGAACATCACGCCGCCGAACAAGTTCCCGAACATCCCGCCGGCCCACGATTACGATCCGGGCGCACCCGCGGTGCAGCTGCCTCCGGGCGTGCAACCGGGCCCCGGTCCGGCCCCGAACGCGCCGTTCCCGAACCCGGTGCCGCCGAACAACAATGCGCCGGCACCGCCGTGGCCGTACTACGCGCCGCCGGATCAGGTGCTGCCGCCCTACGGCCGCCAGGAGCCGATGCCGCCGTTGCCGCCCGGTACGCCGATCTACCGGCCCCCGGGCTCGGAGGCGCCGGGTCTGGCGCCGCCACCGGAGGCGCTGCTGCCCCCGCCGCCCGCCCCGGGCCCGCCGCCGGCACCGGGTCCGTTGCCCGCGGAACAACCCCTTGCCAGCGCTTCCCTGACGAGCACCTACGATCCGAAGACAGGTGTGTTCGCCGACCCGGCGAGCGGCGAGACCGGGGTGTTCGCCCCCGGTAGCGACGACTTCACACCCGCGGAGAACTGGGTCGATCTGATGATGGCGCCGAGGAAGATGTAAATGGTTGAGCAGGAACGGGCTTCCGGGGACGCACCCGCCAAGCCCACCCGTCGGCGTGCCTCGCGCGCGGCGGGCCCGGCGGCCGCCCCGGAGGGTGAGTCCGCCGCCAAGGTGGTCACCAGCGCACCGGTGACCCGCACGACGCCGGCCACGCCCACCGCGCTGCCGGCGCGCCAACCCCACCGCGCGCTGGTCGCCCTGGTGTCCGGGGTGGCCGCGCTGGTCGCCGCGGTCGCACTGGTGGTGGTGGTGGCCGTGCTGATGGTGCAGCACCGGCACGCCGAGGACGTCCAGGCCCGTGATCAGCGGTTCGTCGACACCGCCGAACAGACCGTGATGAACATGTTCAGCTACGACCAGAACACCATCGACGAGAGCGTGAACCGGTTCGTCGACGGCACCAGCGGTCCGTTGCGGGACATGCTGAGCCAGGACAACAACGTCGACAACCTCAAGGCCATCTTCCGCGACACCAATGCCACCTCCGAGGCGGTCATCAGTGGTGCCGCACTGGAGAAGGTCGACGACATCGGTGGCAACGCCGCGGTGCTGGTTTCGGTGCGGGTCACCGTGACCGACCTGGAAGGCGTCAACAAGCCCTCACAGCCCTATCGGATGCGGGTGATCGTGCACGAGGACGACAACGGTCACATGACCGGCTACGACCTGAAGTACCCCGAGGGTGGCAACTGATGCGCGCCAGACTGATCCAGCTGGCCGTCGCGGTCTTCGCGCTCGGTCTGATCGCCCTGTCCGCAGCGGCGGGCGGGTTGTACTGGGACCGGGTGCAGACCCGCGCGGCCGAGCAGGCCGAGGCGGTGCTGCCGGGCATGGCCATCGAGCAGATCCCACGGGTGTTCGGCTACGACTTCCAGACCGTCGAGCGCAGCCTCACCGATGCCGCGACACTGCTGACGCCGGAGTACCGCCGCGAATTCCAGGAACGCGCCACCCAGGACATCATCCCGCAGGCGCGCGAGCGCCAGGTGATCAGCCAGGCACACGCGGTCGGCGCGGGTCTGATGAGCGCGCAACGGGATTCGGCGTCGGTGCTGGTGTTCATGAATCGCACCGTCACCGACAAGGCCAAGCAGCCCGTCTATGACGGCAGCCGCCTGCGCGTCGATTACCAGAAGATCGACGGCAAGTGGTTGATCAGCTACATCACTCCGATTTAGCGGTGGCCAGGGCGTCCAGGAACGACCTCGCCCAGCGGTCGACGTCATGGGCGAGCACCTGGCGGCGCAGCGCACGCATCCGGCGCTTGCCGTCCTCGACGGTCTGATTCAGCGCCTGCTCGATGGCATCGCGGACACCGTCGGTGTGATGCGGGTTGCACAGGTAGGCCTGGCGCAGTTCGGCCGCGGCGCCGGTGAATTCGGAAAGCACCAGCGCGCCGCCGAGATCGCTGCGGCAGGCCACGTACTCCTTGGCGACCAGGTTCATACCGTCGCGCAGCGGGGTCACCAGCATCACGTCGGCCGCCACGAAGAACGCGATCAGCTCATCGCGGGGTAGCGGCCGGTGGATGTAGTGCACCACCGCATGCCCGACCTCGCCGTATTCGCCGTTGATATGGCCGACCTGTCGCTCGATGTCCTCGCGCATCTCGATATAGCTCTCGACCCGTTCCCGGCTGGGTGTGGCCAGCTGGATCAGCACGGTGTCGCTGCGGTCGGCGCGGTCCTGCTCGAGCAGCTCGGAGAACGCCCTGAGCCGGACGTCGATGCCCTTGGTGTAGTCCAGCCTGTCGACTCCGAGCAGGATCTTGCGCGGGTTACCCAGTTCGGCGCGGATCTGGCGGGCCCGCTGCCGGACCGATTTGTCGCGCGCTTTGCGGTCGAGATCGGCGGAGTCGATGGAGATGGGGAACGCGCCGACCTTGACGGTGCGGAACCCGACCTGGACCTCGCCGAAGCGGGAGCGCACGCCGATGGAGGCGCGCGAGGTGTGGGCACCGATCAGCCTGCGGGCCAGGATCAGGAAGTTCTGGGCGCCGCCGGCCAGGTGGAAGCCCACCAGATCGGCGCCGAGCAGGCCCTCGATGATCTCGGTGCGCCACGGCATCTGCATGAACAGCTCGACCGGCGGGAACGGGATGTGCAGGAAGAACCCGATGGTGAGGTCGGGGCGCAGCATGCGCAGCATCTTGGGCACCAGCTGCAGCTGGTAGTCCTGGATCCACACGGTGGCGCCGGGTGCGGCAGCCCGCGAGGTGGCTTCGGCGAACCGCCGGTTCACCTCGACGTAGCGCTCCCACCACTCGCGGTGGTAGATCGGTTTGACGATGACGTCGTGGTACAGCGGCCACAGCGTGGCGTTGGAGAAACCCTCGTAGTACAGCGCCACGTCGTCGGCGGACAGCCGCACCGGGTAGAGCTGAAGGTCATCCTGGACGATGGGTTCCTCGTCGCCGTCGACGACGCGGTCGTCGGCGACACCGGGCCAGCCGATCCAGGCGCCGCGCTGTTTGCGCAGGATCGGCTCCAGCGCGGTGACCAGGCCACCGGGGCTGCGTTTCCAGGTGGTGGAGCCGTCGGGCAGCACGACCTGGTCGACCGGTAGCCGATTGGCCACGACGACGAACTCGGCTTGGCCCCCGTCTGGGGCGGAGTCGGCGGAATCGACTCCCATCGACACCTAGGCCTCGAGCTTTGCCGGTCCGATACCGAGCATGGCCAGGAAGGTGCGACATTCGTCGGCGTCGGTGGCGTAGGCGGCCACCACACGGCGAGCCATGCTGGCGGTGTCGTCGGCCACGGGCTCGACGTCGCCGATCTCGGCGCTATCAGTTTTGGCGGGCATCTCGTAATTCTATGCGAAGTCCGGGCCACCGCCGTCGGCACCCGTGTAAATGTGTAGCTGTGCAAATTACTTTGGCAGGACAGACGGTCCTGGTGACCGGCGGCGGAAGCGGAATCGGCAAGGGTGTGGCCGCAGCCGTGGTGGCCAGCGGCGGCAACGCGATGCTGGTCGGGCGCAACGCCGACAAGCTGTCGGCGGCGGTGGACGAGATCACCGCGGGATCCGGAGACGGCGAGGTCCGCTTCGAACCCGCCGACGTCACCAATGAGGACGAGGTGGCCCGCGCCGTCGACGCCGCAACCGCCTGGACGGGCCGGCTGAACGGGGTGGTGCACTGCGCCGGCGGCACCGAGACCATCGGCCCGCTCACCCAGGTCGACTCCGACGGGTGGCGCCGCGCCGTCGATCTGAACGTCAACGGCAGCATGTACGTGCTCAAGCATTCGGCGCGTGAGTTGGTGCGCGGCGGCGGCGGCTCGTTCATCGGGATCTCGTCGATCGCCGCAGGTAGTACCCACCGCTGGTTCGGTGCCTACGGTGTCACCAAGGCCGCGCTGGATCACCTGATGATGCTGGCCGCCGACGAGCTCGGCCCGTCCTGGGTGCGGGTCAACTCGATCCGTCCGGGGTTGATCGCCACCGATATGGTCGCCCCGATCCTGTCCATGCCAGAGCTCAAGGGCGACTACGCGGCCAACACGCCGCTACCGCGCCACGGCGAGGTCGAAGACATCGCCAACGCCGCGGTGTTCCTGCTCAGCGATGCCTCGGGGTGGATCACCGGCCAGGTCATCAACATCGACGGCGGACACGGTCTGCGCCGCGGGCCCGACCTGTCGGCGATGCTGGAGCCGGTCTTCGGCGCGGACGGCCTGCGCGGGGTCGTCGAGAGTTAGCCGGACTGCTTCTGCAGCTTGTCGGCGCAGTACGCCTGCGCCGCCACTCCGGCGAACGTGGTGATCTCGTCGTCGGCCAGGTTGGTGTGGTCCTTGATGTAGTACAGCGCGGTCTCGATGCCCTTCTTGCTGCCGTTGCCCAGCTTGCGGCACATCGACTGGGCCATGTCGATCGCCTTGGAGTCGCTGCCCACGGATACGCCGCGCTCGGAGAGCGCCGTGAGGAACTGCTGGTCGAGCTGTTCGTCGGCCATGGCCGGTGCGGCCAGCGCGATCGCGGTGCCGGCGGCGAGCACGGCCGCGGCGAAGGCGCCCTTGATCGTCGTGGTCCTCATGGTTCTCCTGTCCCGTCACCCCGAGGGAAGCGTCGTGGTGACTATCGGCGGCCAGATACCCGACGTTACCCAACCCGTCGATCACGGCAGCGGCCCAGGAGGCGCTCGGTTAATTCATGACCTCGGCGGCGCGTTTCACCGCATTGACGATGCCCTGATAGCCCGTGCACCGGCAGAAGTTGCCGGACAGTCCTTCGCGGATCTCCGCGTCGGTGGGGTCGGGGTTCTCGGCCAGCAGTGCGGTGATGGAGGTGACGAAACCCGGTGTGCAGAAGCCGCACTGCAGGCCGTGGCATTCCCGCAGGGCGGCCTGCACCGGGGACAGCTCGCCGTCCGGGGATGCGATGCCCTCCACGGTGGTCACCTCCCGGCCGTCGGCCTGTACGGCCAGCACCAGGCAGGACCGCACGGCCTGACCGTCCAGCAGGACCGTGCAGGCACCGCAGGCGCCGTGCTCGCAGCCCAGGTGGGTGCCGGTCAGACCGCAGTTCTCGCGCAGGTGATCGGCCAGCGTCACGCGTGGTTCGACGGTGTCGCGGTACTCGCGTCCGTTCACCGACACCGCGATGTGAAGTTCATGCATCGAGGGCCTCCGTGGTGGCGTCGGTCCAGGCGCGGGCGACCATCGCCGCTCCCACCCGGATGCGGTAGGACGCCGAACCCTGGAGGTCGGCGGGGACGTCGTTCAGTTCGGAGAGCGCGAGTCGGCCGAATTCCTCTGCGGTGATGTCGGAGACGGGTCTGCCGGTGATCGCCCGCTCGGCCGGCGTGCCCCGCTCGGGGGTGGAACCCAGCCCGAGCAGCCCCACCGCGCAGCGCTTGACGCGATCCTCGGTGTCGAGTTCGACGGCCACTGTCGCGCCGGCGATCGCGAAATCACCGTGTCTGCGCGCGAACTCGTGCACGGCGAAGCCGGTTCGCCCGGACCAGACCGGGAAGCGCACCGCACGCAGCAGCTCATCGGCGGCCAGCGAGTTCTCCCACAGGCCGGTGAAGAAATCGGAGGCCGCGATCTGGCGGTCACCCCGCGACGACGCGGCGTCGATGGTGGCATCCAGTGTCAGTGCCACCGCGGCGAATTCGGCCGCCGGGTCGGCGTGGGCGATCGCGCCGCCGAGGGTGCCCCGGTTGCGGATCTGGAAATGCCCGATGTGCGGGGTGGCCAGGGACAGCAGCGGCACCGAATCGGCGACCTCGTCGTCCATGCCCACCAGCGCGTGCGCGGTGCCGGCGCCGATGACCACTTCGTCGTCGATCAGGTCGATGCCCTGCAGTTCGGGTACCCGGGAGATGTCCACCAGGTTCTCGAAATGGGTCAGCCGCATCGCCAGCAGCGGGATCAGGCTCTGCCCGCCCGCGAGCACCTTGGCCTCGTCACCGAATTCGGCCAGCACATCCGCGGCTTCCTTCACCGACTCGGCCCGGTGATAGGCGAACGGGGCGGCCTTCACGCGAGCAACCGGGTCAGCAGGGCCTGCAGTTCGGCGGACACCGTGGGCGGGGCGGCGGCGGTGCGCCTGCGCCGGCCGACCAGGAATCCGGCGGCGCCGGCGGCCGCGGCCGCGGCGACGGCGGGTCCGTAGCGCTTGGCCACCGGCACTGCGACCACCTTGAGCAGGTCGACGGAGTCGGAGGGTTGCGCGGCGGCGGTGGCCGTCTCGGTGGACGGTGCGGAGGTGGCAGACGGTGCGCCACCGAGTAGTTCGGCCTCCAGGCTGCGGGCGAACTGTGCGATCAGGTTGCCCGAGACATCGGCGAGCACGCCGCGGCCGAACTGGGCGGCCTTGCCGGAGATGGCGAGATCGGTGGTGATCAACACCGTGGTGGCGTCACCCTCGTCCTTGAGCTGGGCGGTCACGGTGGCTGCGGCGGTGCCGTTGCCGCGGGTCTCCTTGCCCTCGGCCTTGAGCACGATCCGCTGGGCTGCGCTGTCCTTCTCCTGGTAGGTCGCCACGCCCTTGTAGGACACCGTGATCGGTCCGACCTTGACCTTCACCGCCCCGGTGAAGTCATCGCCGTCGACGCTGAGCAGGGTGGCTCCCGGCAGGCACGGGGTCACCCGTTCGACATCGGTGAACACCTCCCAGACGGTGGCGGTGGGCACCGCGACCCGGAATTCGTTGTTCAGCTCCACGTTTCAGCGGTCCTTTCTGGCGTTCTCGATCAGGTCGACGATCTTGGCCGGGGTGGCGGGCATCTGGGTGACCGTCACACCCAAGGGGGCCAGCGCGTCGTTGATGGCGTTGATGACGGCGGGCGGCGACCCGATGGCACCGCCCTCGCCGGCACCCTTGTAGCCGCCGACGCCGGGTCCCGGGATCTCGATGTGACCGAACTCGATGGTCGGTACCTCGGTGGCGGTGGGCAGCAGATAGTCCACGAACGTCGAGGCGATCGGATTGCCGGCGTCGTCGTAGGCCAGCTGTTCCAGCAGTGCGCCGCCGATGCCCTGCACGGTGCCGCCGGCCACCTGGCCCTCGACCACGTTCGGGTTGATCATCGGGCCGACGTCCTCGCTGACGATGTAGCGGGTCAGCGTCACCTGGCCGGTGACGACGTCGACCTCGCAGGTGCAGGCGTGGGTTGCATTGGCCCAGTGGATCATCGCCTGTGAGTTGAACCGCGCGGTGGCCTCCAGGGTGGGGGAGACCCCGCCCAGCTGAGCGGGGTCATAGTAGGACCGGTAGGCGATGTCGGCGAAGCCGACGCTCTTCTCGCGATCGCTGATGAGGATGGCCCGTGAATCGGCCAGCTCGATGTCGTCGGCCTCGGCGCCGAGCATCTGGGCCGCGATCGCGACGATCTGGCGGCGCAGGATGGTGCCCGCCTCGTTGACTGCGCCCGCGGTCATGGGCGCGCTGCGACTGCCCTGGGTGCCCGCGCCGTACGGTGTCACCGCGGTGTCGCCCTGGATGGTGGCCACGTCGTTGATGTTGGCGCCCAACACATCTGCGGTGAGCTGGACGACTGTGGTCTCGATGCTGTTGCCGCTGGAACCGCCGTTGACGTAGACGTTGATCTTGCCCGTGGATTCCATCCGGATGGTGGCGCCCTCGGTGGCGAGGTTCCCGGTCGCCGCACCGGTGGGTTCGATATAGGCCGAGAACCCGAGCCCGACGTAGCGGCCCTGGGTCAGCGCTTCGGCCTGTTCCTTGCGGAAACCCTCGAGGTCGAGGATCTTGACGGCCTGCTCGAAGGTGTCGGCGGGTGCGCAGTTGTCATAGGGCATGCCGTTGGGATTGAAGTAGGGCATCTCGTCCCCGCGCAGGATGTTGATGCGCCGAAGCTCCGCGGGATCCATCCCGATCTTGCGCGCGGCGATGTCGAGAAGCATTTCCCGGGTGAGGGTTTCGTACTGCCACGGGCCGCGGTAGGCGTGCAGGCCGGGGGTGTTGGAGAACACCGTCTTGTAGTTGAAGCTGGCCTTGGGCACCCGGTAGGGGCCGGGGAAGAACATGCCGATCGCGGCGGTGGTGAGCACCGGGTAGGGCGTCGGGTAGGAGCCGACGTCCTGGACGAAGTCGATATCGGCGGCCAGGATCTTCCCTTCGGCGTCGAAGGCCATCCGGACGGTGCCGTCGACGTGCCGGGACTGCCCGGCCGACATCAGGTTCTCGCGGCGGTCCTCGATCCACTTCAGCGGCGCCGGCACCCGGCGTGCGGCCAGCATGATGCTCATGTCCTCGCGCATCGGGACGACCTTCTGGCCGAATCCGCCGCCGGTGTCGCGGACGATGACCCGCACCCCCTGCGCGGGGATGCCGAGCAGCCGGGCGGCGAACGCACGCAGTTCGTGCGGTGTCTGGGTAGAGCCCCAGATGGTGAGCTCGGAGGTGCCTGCCGTCCACTCGACGACGATGCCGCGGGTCTCCATCGGCACCGGCACGTACATCTGTTGGTAGATACGTTCTTCGACCACATGGGCCGCCGAGGCGAACAGCTCCTCGTCCGGCGGCATCCCGCCCATCCCGCCGGCGACGTTGTCGGGGTAGGCCTCGTGCACGACGGGAATGTCTGCGGCGGCACCGCCGATTGCTTTGCGGAAGTCGGCGACGGCGGGCAGCTGGGTGTAGTCGACGTCGACGAGGTCGACGGCGTCCTCGGCCAGGCGCCGGCTCTCGGCGATGACGATGGCGACCGGGTCGCCGACGAACTTCACCTCGCCCTCGGCCAGCGGCGGGCGCGGGGTGTCGGGGACATCCTTGCCGGCCACCGCGTGCCAGGCCTCGTGCACGCCGGGGTTGATATCGGCGGCGGTGAACACCGCCTGCACGCCGGGCAGCGCGAGCGCGGCCGCGGTGTCGATGCGGTTGATGGTGGCGTGCGCGAAAGGGCTGCGCACGAAGCAGGCATGCAGCATGCCGGGCCGCTGCACATCATCGACGAAGGTGCCCTTGCCGGTGAGCAGGCGGGCATCTTCGATTCGTGGCACCCGGGTGCCTGCGTAGCGGGCGGCGACGGTTCCCGTCACAGGGGCTCCTGTTCCTCGAATGCTTGCGCGTGTAAGTGGGCTGTGTCACACGTTGATGCGAGCGGCGTTAGCCTACCCCGAGAAGCAGCGTTCCAAAAGAAGAGAGTGGCGTTACCGCACGTTGATGCTGGTGTCGGCCCGCTCGTGGTGGATCCGACCGTCCACCGCGGCCAGCGGGCGACCCCCGCCGCCCCACCGGCGGGCGATGATCTCGGCCACGATCGAGACAGCGGTCTCCTCGGGGGTGCGCGCCCCGAGGTCCAGTCCGATCGGGCTCGACAGCCCCGCCAGATCGGCATCGGTGATCCCCGCCTCGCGTAACCGGGCGAGGCGGTCGAGATGGGTGCGCCGCGAACCCATGGCCCCGATATAGCCGATCTGCGGCAGTCGCAGTGCCACCTCCAGGGCGGGCACGTCGAACTTGGGGTCGTGGGTCAGCACGCAGATCGCGGTGCGGGCGTCGATGGCGCCGGCGTCCTGCTGAGCGCGCAGATAGCGGTCGGGCCAGTCCACGACCACGTCGTCGGCCGCCGGGAAGCGTGCTTCGGTGGCGAAGACCGGCCGGGCATCGCACACCGTCACCCGGTAGCCGAGGAAGGTCCCCTGCTGGGCCAGGGCGGCCGCGAAATCGATGGCGCCGAAGATCAGCATGCGCGGGCGCGGGGCGTAGCTGGCGACGAAGACAGCCATGCCGGTCTCGGCCGTCTCATCCACCCGCTCACCGTCCGGGCCGTAGGACAGCACCGCGGTGCGGCCGGCCAGCAGCAGGCCGCGGGCGTCGTCGGCGACCGCGGCATCGGCACGTGCCGACCCGAGCGAACCCGTCGCGGCATCGGGTTCCACGATGAGCCTGCGGCCCACCCAGGCGTCCTCCGGATGGGCGATGATCGTGGCCACCGCAATCGGCCGGTGTGCGTCGATGGCCGCAGCGACCTCGGCGAGCTGTGGAAACGTCTGCTGCGACACCGGTTCCACGAACACGTCCAGGATGCCGCCACAGGTCAGGCCGACGGCGAAGGCGTCATCGTCGCTGAAGCCGTAGCGCTGCAACGCGGGTGCCCCGGTGTCGACCACCTCGGTGGCCAGCTCGTAGACCGCCCCCTCGACGCAGCCACCGGATACCGAACCGGCCACGGTACCGTCGGGGGCGACGACCAATGCCGCCCCGGCGGGCCGGGGTGCAGACTTGATGGTCCGCACCACGGTGGCGAGGCCGGCGGTGCCGCCGGCCCGCCAGGTGGTCATCAGGTCGTCGAGAACCTCGCGCACCGTTGAAGTCTATGCAGTGCGGCCGCCCGGTCCGCGCGGATGCGACCGGAGCGAGCGCAGGCGCCCATTTTGTTAGCTGTGCTAAGTTATAGGCATGATCGACATGAAACAGCTTGCGCGAAGGGCGGGAATCGTTGGCGCGATCGGTGCCGGATCACTCGCAATGGTGCTGGGAGTCAGTGCCGGTGCTGCGAACGCCGCGCCGCCGTCGCCCGGCGGTAGCGGTATGCAATTCGCCCAGGGTCCCCCGTGGGTCAACGATCGGCACGACGACCGTGGCTGGCGCGGTCACGACAACGGCTGGCGTGACGACGGGCGCCGCTCCGGCCTGCACATCAATCTCCCGTGCGTGACCGGACCCTACGGCGTCGTGACGTGGTGCCCGTAGACGGTGGAGTCGTGAGGCGGCTGCCGTCATGATGAGTCATGCGCACAGTGACCGCGGCCGTGGCGGTGTTCCYGGCGGTGGTGCTGTCCGGGTGCGGCCCCGGCGAGCCCAATTCGTTGTTCGACGCCGCCGGCTACCACCTGCGTGACGGACACGTCTACTACCTGAACGCCTTTCCCGGCAAGGCATTCGCCATCGACGGCGCCGATGCCGGCAGCTTCGAGGTGCTGGACCGTTCCTACGCCAGGGACCGCGACGCGGTGTATCTGGACGGTCACCGGCTCGACGGGGCCGACCCGGCGACCTTCGAACTGCTGGACCGGCCCGGCTACGCCAAGGACGGCCATCAGGTGTATGTCCGTGGCCAGGTGATCAGCACCGATCCCGGGCATTTCGAACTGCTCGACGGTGAGCTGTCCAGGGACAGCACCGCGGTGTACTGGCCCGACGGCAGCGTGCTGTCCGATGATCCGGGGCATTTCGCGGTCATCTCCAATGCCGACCACTATCTGTTCACTAGGGACGACGACAGCGTGCACGTCAACGGCAACGAGGTCGACGGGGCCGACCCGCGCAGCTTCACGGTGCTCGGCGGGGCGTATGCCACCGATGCGACGCGCGCCTACTACTTCGACGATCCGATCGCCGGTGCCGACACCGCCTCACTGCGTCACCTGGACGGCGCCTACGCCGCGGACGCACGCGGTGCGTACTGGATGGGGCTGGGAATCGCCGGTGCCGACCCGGTCAGTTTCCGGGTGCTGAGCGCGGCCTTCGAATGCTCCGCCGATGACCGCCGGGCGTACTACCGGCGCGACGTGATCGCCGGCGCCCAACCGCGCACCTTCCCGGCCGGTCGCGCGGTCACCGGTTGTTCGACATCCCGGATCACGTTCTCCGGCTAGCCTTTGCGCTCCCAGAGGCAGTGCCCGGTCATCGAGATGTCGAACAGGCTGGGCAGGACCTCCAGTGAGAGCGGCTGCCCGGGAGCGCCTTCGTTTTTGACCGGGGTTCCGAGGACACCCGCGCTGACAACCGTCTGCTGAGTCGCCGCGCACCGGGTGTCCGGGTCCAGCGGGGTCGCGATCCAAGGGCCCGGCAACAGGTTCGGGTTGCGCAGRCCGCCGCCGTGCAGCGCCATCACCGGACCGAAGCTGACCCACCGATCGCTGGGATCGGTGGGAGCGGTGGCCGCCTGCCATCGTTGGTCTTGGCAGATCAGCGGCAGTGACCGCCCGAACGGCAGGGTGGCGGTACCGGTCAGGTCGGACGGGCATGTGGTGTCCGGTTGCGGCACAGCGGGTTCGGCATACGCCGGCGCGGCCGTCACGAGTGCGGCGAACAGCGGTACTGCCAGTTTGAGCATGGCTACAGCTTGGTGAGGTCGGTCTTCATGAGCATGACGTTGTACTCGCTCCAGATCGACAGGTTCCAGTACAGATCGGTGCCGGTGCCCAGGGTGGACGGCGACCACGGGTGCATCATCGGCGCGTAGATGCCGCCGTTCTGCTGGCCCATCACGACGGTCGGGCCCGACCACGCGCCCTCCGGAGTATCGGAGGTGCGCAGGATGATGTTGTTGTACTGGTCACCGTGCATCGCCACGTACTTGCCGAGGGTCTTGTTGTACTGCACCGACATCTCGCTCACCTGGTTGCCGGCCTTGCCGACACCGCACGCGCCGCTCTCCTTGCCGAAGATCGGGGAGGCCTTCGACGGATCGTTGCGGTACCACCCGGCCTTGTAGGCACCGATCCCGAAGATCCCGCCCTTACTGCCCTTGCTGTAGTACTCGTACTTGGTGACGTTGAGGATGTCGGCCTCGGCGACCCGGGAGATGTAGGCCTGGCCCTGGCGGCCGTTGGGCGTGCCGTAGGAGTAGACGAATCCGTCGCCGGGGCGCACCAGGGCTGCCTGCTGAAAGTTCTTGTTACCGCCCACCGGCGAGTTGGTCCGCACGCTCTGCGGGGCGACATACCAGTTCTCGCCGTTGTCCTCGGAGTAGGCGATGGCCGAGTAATTCGTCGACCACTGGCCGGCGGCACCCCACTGCTTGACCGACATGAAACTGACGTATTGCGTGGCACCGAACCGGGTTCCGGGCGTGGGTACCGAGATGCCGGCAGTCGGGATGAGGGTCACTCCGGTGGGCAGGCCGCGGGGGAGGCGCTCGGGCAGGATGATCTGGCGGGCGTAGGTCTCCTCCCACAGCGGTGAGCCGCCGAACATGTTGCCGTTGAACCACTCTCCGCTGGGCACGGTCATCCCGTTCGACAGATCCCGGTCCGGGCTGCGGAACAGGGTGTTCAGCCGCCAGGTCCCGGTCATGTTCGGTCCGCCGAAGGTGTCGCCGAAAGCGATCAGCACCTGGTTCTCGTTGATGGGCGTGCTCGGGTCATCGGGAATCCCGTTGTCCCACATGGTGCCGATATCGGTGCCCCAGATGCCGTACCGGTTGAACGTGTCGTTGGGCGGGAAATTGCCGGTTACCCAGTCGACGAATTTGGTGGAACCGCTGAGCTGCGCGCCCGGCCACGGGAAGCCGGGGCGTGCTCTGGCGGCGGCCAGGGCCAGCGAGATGTTGTCGGCGGCAACGCCTCCGGTGGCGGCGGCACCGGCCGGGGCGAGCCGTGTCAGCAGGTTGTCGACCTCGCGGCGGGCGAAGGCCAGCAGGGTCCAGGCCAGCGTCGGGCTCGACGGTGAGCCGGGGATCACCCCGGCCGCCCAGTCCAGCACCTTGGAGACCACCTTGACGACCGCGGTCACCGGGTTCGGCGGGGCTGCCGTGATGGGTGCGACCCGTCGTTCGACCTGCACCGCGTCCGAGGACGCCAGCGTGCGGGCGGAGGCGAAGACCGCCACCCTGTCCGCGGTCTGGAGGGTGTCGGTGGGGTCGGCGGCTTGGGCCGGCTCGGCCGCGATGGGCGTCGTCGTCACCGGCGCGGGGGTGGCCGGCGCGGTGGCCGTCTGCTCGGTCACCTCGGCGGCCGCCGGTCTGCCGGCCCGCTTCGGTGAGAGTGCGGTCTTGCCGGCGGTGCGCAGGCTGGGTCGCGGCTTCTTGGTGGTCGGTTTGTCCGGCGTCTCCGGATCCTTGATGGTCTCGGTCTCCGGGTCGGCGTCCGGCTTCGCCGGTTTCTCATCCGTCTCGGTGCCCGCGGCTTCGGTCTTGTCGCCGGAACCGGAGGTCGACTCGGGTCCGGCCGAACTGGCGGTGGAGTCCTTGGCTGGGGAGCCGGACGACGAATCGTCGGGAGCGGCCGCGGCGATACCGTGCCCGGTGGCGATCGCGGTGCCGACGCCGAGTGCGACGGCCAGGCCACCCACCCTGCCGATATATGTCGCTGAGCCCATGAAGGAGCCTCCGTGCTGTCCGCCCCCGGCCCAACAAGTAGTCCCCATCAAACCTCAGCGGCGCCGATAGTGGAAGAGGCAAATGCCCCACCGGCCACAGCGGTCGCAGTCGAGCTGGTCTTTCAGTCGATCAGACCGGCCTCGCGCAGGGCGTCGGTGTACAGGTCGGTGGCCTCGTCGAGGCCGTCGTTGACCCAGGCGTCCACGATGCCGACCCGGTCGGCGACGATCTGCACCTGATTGACCCATCGTTCGAAATCGGCGTCGCGCCGCAGCTGATCGATCTGCTGCGTGCTGCCCTGCACCAGGAAGAAGCCGCCGAGTTCGCTGGTCTGCGGACGCAGGATCACCGCGTCATAGCGTTCGATGCGGCCGCTGCCGGCCAGCTCGGCCAGGAAGGCGCGCGACTTCTTCAGCGCATCCAGGGCCTGCGGTTCGCGGCCCTGGGTCGGCAGACCCCACGCGATCCAGAAACCGGCGTCGGACATGGTGATGAAGGTACACAAGCTTCAGGGGGCCACCGCGGTGCGCAACGTCCGTGTCGGCGGCGGGCGCAGCGCAGCCGACAGGTCGGCCAGCGGAACCGGGTCGGTGACCAGTCGGTGCCACGGATGCCGGTGCAGGGTGCGGTCCAGGAAGCGCACCGCCTGATGCAGGTGCCGGGGCTCATAGTTGTGCACCCCGGTGATGGTCAGCCAGCGCCGGACCACCGTCTCAGGGTCCACGGCCAGTGCGGGGCCGGGCGT
Source organism: Mycobacterium sp. P4_H6 (assembly GCF_056400845.1). Classification (NCBI taxonomy): domain Bacteria; kingdom Bacillati; phylum Actinomycetota; class Actinomycetes; order Mycobacteriales; family Mycobacteriaceae; genus Mycobacterium; species Mycobacterium sp. P4_H6. The sequence goes on from NZ_JBFUKN010000050.1 coordinate 40,806, forward strand.
GACCGATCCGGCCAGTACGAGCACGCCGCCGGTATCGAGCCGGGACAGTGCCGCGCCCACCGCATCGGTGGAGCCGGTGTAGTCGATGGCCACATCGACCGGTGCGCCGTCGCTGGGCAGTGCCCCGAACCCGGTGGCCAGCGCGAGCCGGTCGGCGTGGTTGTCGATCACCTGGACCTGCGCTCCGGCATCCAGGCAGGCGGCGACGGCGGTCAGCCCGAGCATCCCGGCCCCGCCGATCAGCACCCGTCTGCCGGTCAGCCGACCCGCCGCTTCCAGCGTCGCCATCACGGTGGCGGTCGCGCAGGCCGCCGGTGCGGCGACGGCGTCGGGCATCCGGCCGGGCACCACGCTGACGGTGGTGCCGCGTGGCAGCACGATGTGCTCGGCGTAGGAACCCGACAGCGGCCAGTCCCCGTCGAAGGGTTCGTGGCCGGTCTTGCGCACCGACGTGCACTTGGCCGTCCGTCCGGCCGCGCACCGGGAGCATTCGCCACAGCTGACCGTCACCGACCACACGATGCGTTGTCCCGGTTCGGCACTCGCACCGGGTCCGACGGCGACGACATCGCCGACCGCCTCATGCCCGAGCACCGACGGACACGGGGCGGGCCGGCGCCCGGTCACGGTGTGCAGATCGCTGCCGCAGATGGTGGCCAGCCGCACCCGCACCAGGGTCTCGCCGTCGCGCAGGCGCGGAATGTCGACCTTCTCCAGCGAGATCGCCGATCCGCCCGTCCACACCGCGGCGGTGGTCACACCAGGCGCGAACGTATCCATCCGGACAGCCTTTCGATCGAGTACACGATGACGAAGATGACGATCACGATCGCGCCGGCCACATCGAAGTTCAGCGTCCGGATCGACTCGAAGAGCAGGAACCCCACTCCGCCGGCGCCCACGATGCCCAGCACCGTGGAGGTGCGCACGTTGACGTCGAACAGATACAGGCTCGATCCGACCAGCGCGGGCATCGACTGCGGAATGACCGCGGAGAACAACGTCTTCCACCATCCGCCGCCCACCGAGCGCACCGCCTCCATCGGTCCGGGATCGATCTCCTCGACCGCGTCGGCGACGAGTTTGGCCAGGAAGCCGACCGACCCGATGGCCAGCGCGCAGGTTCCCGCGATCGGGCCCAGGCCCAGCGCGGCGACGAACACCACGGCCAGGATGAGTTCGGGTACCGCGCGTACCGCCAGGATCCAGCCGCGCGCCAGCCAGTACACCGTCGATCCCGGGGTAACGTTGCGGGCGGCCAGGATTCCCACCGGGATGGACAACACCACGCCGATCGCGGTGGACACCACGCCGATCGCCACGGTCTGCGCGGCGGCGTCGAACAGGTCCCAGCCCAGCGCATCGAAGTTGGGCGGCACCATCCGGGTGAACACCTCGGCCGACGGGACGACCCAGGTGAACAAGGACAGTGGATTGATCCGCAGCACCGCGAAGGCCGCGACGATGGTGCCGAGCAGCAGACCGGAGAACGCGAAGCGCATCGCCCGGTCACGGCGAGGATCGGACTGCCCCGGCGCCAACAACATTCGTCGGATCACGATGGACAGCAGTTCCATCGCGACGATGATCACCAGGATGACGCAGACGATGCCGAGGGCGCGGGGATAGATCAGCCCGCGCAGGGCGTCCTGCAGGGCGAAACCGATACCGCCGGCGCCGACGAAGCCGAGCACCACCGACATCCGCAGATTGATGTCGATGCGGTAGACGAAGGTGCCGATCCAGGACGGGATGACCTGGGGGATGACGGCGTTCAGCATCTCGCGGAAGTAGCCGACGCCGGTGCTGCGGACCGCTTCGCGCGGGCCCGGATCGGTCTGCTCGATGGCGTCCGCGAACAGCTTGGCCAGCATGCCGATGGAGTGCAGCGCCAGCGCGAGGATGCCGGGGAGCACGCCGATGCCGAGCGCGCGCACGAACAGCACCGCGAACAGCAGATCGGGCATGGCCCGGCAGAACGTGATGATCGCCCTGGCCGCGGCGTAGACGGCCGGATGCGGGGTGGTGTTGCGGGCCGCCATGAACGCCAACGGAATCGAGACGATTGCCGCGAGGACGGTGCCCAGCACCGCCATCAGAAGGGTCTCGACGGCCAGGACGCCGATGCGGCCCGGGTCGTCGAGGCGCGGTGGCAGCATGCGTTCCAGCAGGCGCAGGACCTCGTCGAATCCGTCGATGAGCTCGGACGGGAAGAAGTCGATGGACCAGGCCGACACCATGGTGGCGACCAGTGCCGCCACGGTCACGAGGTGCAGCAGGCCTGGCAGCGCGCGCTTCTCGCGTGGCGGCGCGGAGGGGCGTTCCGCGACGGGTGCGCTCATGAGCGTTGCTTCGCGGCGGTCTCGCTGGTCGGGTCGACGCGTTGGTAGATCGCCATGACCTCGTCGCGGATCATGCCGACCGCCGGCCGGTCGAGGACCTTCTCGCCGTTGCGCAGACCCACCAGCCGGTGCGCCCAGCCCAGCGCGAGATCGACCTGATGCAAGGTGCAGACCACGGTGAGCTTTTCCTCGACGCAGATCTGGAACAGCAGATCCATGACGACACCGGCATTTTCGGGGTCGAGTGAGGCAACCGGCTCGTCGGCCAGCAGCAGCGCCGGGCGCTGCATGAGCGTGCGTGCGATGGCGATGCGCTGCTGCTGCCCGCCGGACAGGGTGTCGGCGCGGCGTTCGGCGAAGTCCGCGAGGCCGACCCGGTCGAGGTGCGACATGGCGGCCGCCCGCATGTGCTTCGGGTAGGTCAGGGCACCGTAGCGGGGGAACGTGAGTTGTCCGAGACCACCGATCAGGACGTTTTCCAGGCAGCTGAGCCGGCCGACCAGGTTGAAATGCTGGAACACGAAGCCGACCCGGGTGCGCAGCGCGCGCAGCTGGGCCGCCGAGGCCTGTTCGACGCGGGTACCGCCGACGTCGATCCGGCCGGAGTCGACCGGGTGCAGCCCGTTGAAGCAGCGCAACAGTGTCGATTTACCGGAGCCGGAAAGCCCGAGCAGCACCAGCAATTCGCTGCGTCGCACGTCCAGTGAGACATTGTTGAGCGCCAGGGTGTCACCGAACTTCTTGGTGACGTCGCGGGCGACGACGACCAGGTCGTCGCC
>NZ_JBFUKN010000051.1:0-43628 GCF_056400845.1 Mycobacterium sp. P4_H6
CTATTACCTCTCCGTCGCCGACCGCATGGTGAAGCTGTTGCGGGACAGGCCCGTTCACCTGCAGCGGTTCCCCGATGGCATCGACGGTGAAGAGATCTACCAGAAGCGGGTTCCGCAGAAGCACCCCGACTATCTGCAGACCTGCACCGTCACCTTCCCCTCGGGGCGCACCGCCGACGCGCTGAAGATCACCCATCCGGCCGCCATCGCCTGGGCCGCCCAGATGGGCTCGGTGACGCTGCACCCGTGGCAGGTGCGCTGCCCGGACACCGAGCATCCCGACGAACTGCGTATCGATCTGGACCCACAGCCGGGTACCGGGTTCGCGCAGGCCCGTGAGGTCGCCGTGGACGTGCTCAAACCGCTGCTCGACGAACTCGGCCTGGTGGGTTATCCGAAGACCTCGGGTGGCCGCGGTGTCCACGTCTTCCTGCGGATCGCGACCGACTGGGACTTCATCGAGGTGCGCCGCGCCGGCATCGCGCTGGCCCGCGAGATCGAGCGGCGCGCCCCCGAAGCCGTCACGACATCGTGGTGGAAGGAGGAGCGGGGAGAGCGGTTGTTCATCGACTACAACCAGAACGCCCGGGACCGCACGTTCGCGTCGGCCTACTCGGCTCGCAAAACCCCGATCGCCACGGTGTCGACGCCGTTGACGTGGGACGAGCTGCGCGACGCCGATCCCGATGACTACACGATCTCCACGGTGCCCGACTTCATTGCCGGCCGGCCCGACCCATGGGCGGGTATCGACGAGGATGCGCAGTCGATCGAGTTGCTACTGGACATGGTGAAGGCCGACGAGGAGCGCGGCCTGGGTGATCTGCCGTACCCGCCCAGCTATCCGAAGATGCCGGGCGAACCACCGCGGGTACAGCCGAGCAAGAAGGTCGCCGAGCACTGGGATGCCGACGGTAAGCGGATCGCTGACTGAAGCGTTTCAGCGCAGGGGCACGACACCGGCGCCGACGAGTTCGGCTCCGTCGGCCTTCAGGTGCGAGGCGGCATTGGAGCAGGCCACCAGCGAGCTGAATTCGACCGCCCCGAGCAGCAGCATCGGCCACAGTGCGCCGGCCACGGCGCTGAGGATCAGGATGTGCGGAGCGGGGTTGCGGGGATCGTTGAGGCGCCGGCTCGTCACGTAGACGACGGCGGTGCTGACCACCCAGCCGATCAGGTACGCGATGACAGTTGTCTGGACCACGGTGTCTCCCCACTTCATCGGCAGCGGGGCGTGTGATGCACATGCCTGGGCGCGATGTTCAGCTAAATGTAACCTCCGCCTGATCTTGGCGGAAGCCCCCACGCGGCCCCGGGTTTGCCGACATTTGCCAGGTCAAAGACCTTTTGAGTCCGCCAGCAACCTCACAGTCGGTTGCCAGAAGAGCCCGGAAGTTAGCCCCGGCTAACTCCCTGTGGGCCACGTATTGGAGGGCGTCGCGCACCCTGCTCCAGTGATCGCGAGGTGGTGTGGGGCCGGTGCGGTCCGGTGCCGAGAACCGGTCCGTAGGTATTTGGGGCCGGTCCCGTGCGGTGCGCCGGTGGGTCCGTTGCGCCTGCCGTGTGCCCCTCGGCGTTGACGAGGCCATAACCGTTGCCGCACTGAGCATTACGACGAATATGCGGGCATTCGCACAGGTGCACGGCTGGGACGGGGCGCCCCCGGGGGCGGCGCGTCCGCGCCGCGGGTGTCCGACCCGCCGCGAATCGAGTCATCCGTGGAGACCCGGCTGATCTCGGTACCGAAACCACTGGCCGGGCCGACGGTCGCCCGATGACGGCAAAGTGTCTGCCGCCTCAGCTACCGGTTGGATGTAAGGCGGGTCACACGAGTCGCCGACGTGACAACGAGCAACGCCCTGTGAATCCAATTGACGTCTGAGCGGGAAGTTGGTGAATTTCCGCATCGGCGCGCGCGGACGGTCCCTTGCGGGCTCCGTCGCGGCGGCAGGCGGCCTTCAGACACCGCTGCGCATTGTTGAGCGATCGCTCAGCAAATGCTCAGTCGCCGGGCGTCAGCGCCGCCTTGCCGGTGCGCTGCTGGCCGGCCCTGTCGATCCACGTCAAGCCGATGACATCGCCCGGGTAGTGCCGGTCGAGTACGCGGGTCAGATCGGCCGCCGACTCGATCGGGGTCTCGTCGATGGTCAGGATCACGTCACCGTTGGCCAGCCCGGCCAACTCGGCAGGGCCACCCTGCAGTACCTCGCGCACGATGACGCCGGGGAAGGCCTCGTGTTGTTCGGCGCTGCTGATCCCGACTCCCAGCAAGGTCGGCGGGCCGATGTGCACGGTGTCCGACGGTGTCCGCGAGCGGATCTGATTGGCGATCGCCATCGCGTCGTTGATCGGGATGGCGAATCCTTCACCGCCGGGGTCGGTCTGGAAGTTCACGGTCGCCGCGGTCGTCACGCCGATGACCTGCCCGGCGCCGTTGACCACCGGACCTCCGGAGTCACCCGCCCGCACGGGCGCGGCGATCTCGAACAGTCCGGTCATCTCGGTCTTGGAACCGGTCAGCTCGTCCTCGGCACTGATCGTGCGGCCCAGTGCGGTGACGGTGCCGGCTTCGCGGGTCAGCGGGCTGTTGCTGCCCCGGGCATTGCCGAGCGCGATGATGGGCTCGCCGATCACGATCCGGCCGGAGTCGCCCAACGCGGCCGTCGGCAGCCCGCCGGCGCCGCGCAACTGCAGCACCGAGATGTCGCGGCCGCGGTCGAAGCCGACGATATCGGCGCCGAACGAGCGACCGCCCACCACCGCGGTGATCACATCGGCGCCCTGGACCACGTGGTAGTTGGTCAGCACCTGACCCCCGCCATCGATCACGAAACCGGTACCGGTGCCCAGCACATGCTGGTAATCGACGACGGTGTCCAGGCGCACGACCGCCGGCTCGACCTGATCGGCAGCCCAGGACAGATCACCCGGGTCGGCGACCGCGGTCACCGGAGGGACCAGCAGGACGGCAGCGACGGCGGTGACCAGGGCGGTGAGCCACCGCCGAGAGTGGACCTTGCGCATTCGCCGCCTTCCGAGCGCCAGAGGTTCCCCCTCGATACAGACTGGGAGTTCCCTCAATAGTGACTGTGAGGAGGCGAACTGTCGACGTAATTGACGCTGGACGCGTCAGTTCTCGGTGGCGACGCCACCGCGGGTACGGCCCCGGCGGGCCTTCCCCGACGGCCGGTGATTGCGCAGTTTGCCGTCGTCAGAGGTGGTTTCCTGGACGGGTTCGGCGTCCTCGGTCGACGCGGGCTCGTCCTCGGTGTCGGCAGACTCGATTTCTGCTGATTCGTCGGAATCCGGACCGTCGGTGGCCTCGGCCGTGTCCTCGGCAGGCGCATCGGCGGTCGCCGCCGCGTCCGCATCGCGGTCGCCGCGGCTCTGCCGCTCGGCCTTCACCTTGAGCGGCTTCGGCGGCGGCGGGGGCAACTCGGCCACGAAGGCCAGATAGAAAGCGAAGGCGGCCAGCAGGGCGATCGCCGCAGCAGCCCCGTAGATGCCGAACAGCCACTGGCCGGCGGTATCCAGATCCAGCCAGATCTCACTGATGGCGGCACCGGTGATCAGCACCCCGGCCGCGATATGCCCGACGATCGACCAGACGCGCAGCGACAGCGCCAGGGCCGGCGTCCCGAGCTCGGGCTTGCGGGTACGCGTCAGGGTCACGACCACCGGCAGCGCCGTCAGGCCGACCAGCACGCCGCACACGATGCGCAGCGCGGTGCCCAGGGTGCCCGGCCACTGTCCGGTCAGCTCGAACCAACGCGGAAGCACGAAGAGGAAAAACAGAACCCCGGCGAGTACCAGCGATGACGCGTGCCACAGCGATGCGATACCGCGCCGCATACTCCTCCTAGAACGAGTTCGTGGTCCCGGGGCGTGACCGGATGGATCTGCGGTCACGCCCCGGACCAACTGCGGAGGATAGGGGATTTGAACCCCTGAGGGCTATTAACCCAACCCGCGTTCCAGGCGAGCGCCATAGGCCACTAGGCGAATCCTCCGTCGGCAATGGTAGCCGACCGACGAGAGAAGCCCGACCACCCTCCGTAGTGAGGCGGGGTACTACACTCGGCACTCGGACCCCGCGCGGCGTCCATCCTGTGAACTCCCCCAGGGCCGGAAGGCAGCAAGGGTCAATGGGCTCTGGCGGGTGCGCGGGGTCCCCTTATGTTTTGGGGGAGCAACCCGCTTTCCTGAACAACCTGTGTGTTCGCGGCTTCGCGTGAAAGGTCCGCCGTGTCGTTTGAGTCACTGAGCCGCGACGAACTGACGGCTCAGCATGAACAGCAACAGCGCAACTACACCGAGCTGCAGGCCAAGGGGCTCAGCCTCGACCTGACCCGCGGTAAGCCGTCGGCCACGCAGCTGGACCTGTCCAACGGCCTGCTCGACCTTCCCGGCGGCGACGACTACCGCGACGGTGAGGGCACCGACACCCGCAACTACGGCGGCCTGCACGGCCTGCCCGAGCTGCGCGCCATCTTCGGTGAGCTGCTGGACATCCCGGTGCAGAATCTGATCGCCGGTAACAACGCCAGCCTGGAGTTCATGCACGACGCGGTGGTCTTCTCCCTGCTGCACGGCGGCGTGGACTCCCCGCGGCCCTGGTCGCAGGAGCCGGGCGTGAAATTCCTGTGCCCCTCGCCGGGCTATGACCGACACTTCGCCATCACCGAGAGCTTCGGCATCGAGATGATGCCCGTGCCGCTGCGTGAGGACGGCCCCGACGTCGACCTCATCGAGGAACTCGTCGCCGCCGACCCGGCCGTCCGGGGCATGTGGTGCGTGCCGGTGTACTCCAACCCGACCGGCACCACCTACTCACCGGAGACGGTCACCCGGCTGCTGCAGATGCGCACTGCGGCGTCGGACTTCCGGCTGTTCTGGGACAACGCGTATGCGGTGCACACCATCACCCCCGAGTTCGTCGAGCCGATCGATGTGCTCGGACTCGCCGCGGCCGCGGGAAACCCCAACCGGCCACTGGTGTTCGCCTCCACCTCGAAGATGACCTTCGCCGGTGCCGGGGTGAGCTTCTTCGGGGCCTCGGCGGACAACATCGCCTGGTACCTCAAGCACGCCGGGAAGAAGTCGATCGGCCCCGACAAGGTGAACCAGCTGCGGCACCTGCGTTTCTTCGGTGACGCCGACGGTGTCCGGCGGCACATGCAGCGCCACCGCGACCTGCTGGCGCCGAAGTTCGCGCTCGTCGCCGAAATTCTGCAGGACCGGCTGGACGCCTCCAAGATCGCGTCATGGACCGACCCCAAGGGTGGCTACTTCGTCAGCCTGGACGTCTGGCCCGGCACGGCGCGGCGCACCATCGCGCTGGCCAAGGACGCCGGCATCGCCGTCACCGCGGCGGGTGCGGCCTTCCCGTACGGAAAAGACCCGGACGACAAGAACATCCGGATCGCACCGAGCTTCCCGCCGGAGTCAGACCTGCGCGCGGCCATCGACGGCCTGTCGACGTGTGCACTGCTGGCGGCCACCGAGTCGCTGCTGGCTCGTGATTAGTCGCCCCCGCTCGGTACCCTGCTGAGCGTGGCGCTCTACCGGAAGTACCGACCCGCAAGCTTCGCCGAGGTCGTCGGCCAGGAGCATGTCACCGCACCGCTGTCGACGGCGCTGTCCGCGGGGCGCATCAACCACGCGTATCTGTTCTCCGGGCCGCGTGGCTGCGGCAAGACCTCCTCGGCGCGCATCCTGGCCCGCTCGCTCAATTGCGAGCAGGGTCCCACCCCCACTCCGTGCGGGGTGTGCAACTCCTGTGTGGCGCTGGCGCCCAACGGCCCGGGCAATGTTGACGTGTCCGAACTGGACGCCGCCAGCCACGGTGGCGTCGACGACACCCGTGAACTGCGCGACCGTGCGTTCTACGCGCCGGCCCAGTCGCGCTACCGCATCTTCATCATCGACGAAGCGCACATGGTCACCAACGCGGGCTTCAACGCGCTGCTCAAGATCGTCGAGGAGCCGCCGGATCACCTGATCTTCGTGTTCGCCACCACCGAACCGGAAAAAGTGCTGCCCACCATCCGGTCCCGCACCCACCACTACCCGTTCCGGCTGCTGGCGCCCAAGACGATGCGCACCCTGCTGGAACGGATCTGTCGTGACGAGGGTGTCACCGTGGAGGACGCGGTCTACCCGCTGGTGATCCGGGCCGGCGGCGGGTCACCGCGCGACAGTCTCTCGGTGCTCGATCAGCTGGTCGCCGGGGCCGACAACAACCACGTCGTCTACCAGCGCGCGCTGTCGCTGCTGGGGGCCACCGACGTCGCGCTGATTGACGAGGCGGTCGACGCGTTGGYCGCCGGCGATGCCGCGGCGCTGTTCGGTGCGGTGGAATCGGTGATCGACGCCGGACACGACCCGCGCCGGTTCGCCACCGACCTGCTGGAACGGTTCCGCGATCTCATTGTGTTGCAAGCAGTTCCGGACGCCGCCGACCGCGGCGTGGTCGATGCCCCGGACGGCGTGCTGGACCGGATGCGTGAACAGGCCGCCAAGGTGGGCTCGGCCACGCTGGCGCGCTACGCCGAGGTGGTGCATGCCGGCCTCGGTGAGATGCGCGGCGCCACCGCACCGCGACTGCTGCTGGAAGTGGTCTGCGCCCGGTTGCTGCTGCCGTCGGCCCACGACACAGAATCGGCTCTGCTGCAACGCATCGAGCGGATCGAGACGCGGCTGGACATGGCCATCCCGTCCGATGGGTCCGCCCCGGCGCCGGCCGCGTCGGCGCCGGCAAAACAGTTCGTCCGGGCCAGCCGGGCCCAGGCGGCGGCCGAGGCCACACCCGAACCCACACCCGCCCCGGTGCCCCAGCCCAGGCCGCTGCCGACACCGGAGCCCGCTCCGGCGCCGGAGCCCGAGCCCGTCCCGCAACCTGTGCCGACTCCCGAGCCGGTGACGCCGCCGGTGCCCACGCCCGCTCCGGAACCCGTGCCGCCGCCGCGTCCGGTGCCGGTACCCGAACCGGAACCGTCACCCGCTCCGGCGCCCGCGCCCGTCCCCACGCCGCCGCCCGCCGCGCCTGCCGCTGTCGGTCAACCGGATGCCGCTGCGGTCCGCGCCATGTGGGACACCGTGCGGGAGAAGGTGAACGGCCGGAGTAAGCCGGTCAACGCCATGCTGGCCGATGCGATCGTGCGGGCGGTCGACGGTGACACGCTCGTGCTCAGCCACCGGGCACCTCCGCTGGCCAAGCGGCTCAGTGAGCCGCGCAATGTCGAGGTGATCCGCGAGGCGCTCAAGGACGCGCTCGGGGTGAACTGGCAGGTTCGCTGCGTGCCGGACTCCGGCGAGCCGGTCCCGTCCGACGCCGGTCCCGCCCCCCGCCAGGATCAGCGCGCCGAAGAGGAACGCATGCTGGCCGAGGCCAACAGCGACACCTCAGAAGTGGTGCGCCGCGACCCGGAGGAAGTGGCGATCGAACTGCTGCAGACCGAGCTGGGCGCCAAGCGGATCGACCGAGGATGAAGTCCAGCTGTTTGCTGTGATGACACGATGACGGTCTGTAATCCGCCTTCGTGATTAGCGAAAAAGCCTCGAACGCCCGCTAGAGTGATGTTCTTGTCATTGCTACGAATCAGGGGCGCGCGTGGGTAGACGTGAGTATGTTTTCGCCACCAACTCGCTGCGCGCGGGCCACTTCATGCGGGTGTTCATGCTGGTCGCCGGTCTGGGGTGCATCGGATTGGCCGTCCTGGGCGGCGTGATGCAGCTTCACCCCGAGGGCCCTGCCGGGGTGACGGCGCGGTCTGTCCAGGGCACCGTGTTGATCTCCGCCGTCGTGATCGGGGTGTGTTGGTGGCGTGCTCCGTGGCCGTCCTTCGCCCAATCCGTGGCATTCGTCGTCTGGGCCGACCTCGCCTGTGCGATGGTGGCCGTCACCATGGCGACCCCGGCGGCCAGGCTCTCGATGACGTCGTACGTCGGTCTGATCGGCATTTTCGCCGGGTTCATCCTGGGCACCCAGATATTGAGGCTGCACTGCGCGTTCAGCGCTCTTCTGATCGGCGGGATCGTGGTCCGGGCCGTCCTCGAAGACCATTCGGTGGTCGAGCTCTTCATCTATTTCATGCCGGCGTTCACCTGGGCGGTGGGTGTTCCGCTGATCAGCTCGGTCCTGATCGAACTGGGCAGGCGCGCCATCCTCACCACGGCGCGCTCGGCGCACTACGACTCGTTGACCCGACTGCGTAACCGGCGCGGTATGTACTCGGCCGTGGCGTCCGCCCTGCGGCAGGGCGGGTCGACCACAGTCGCGGTGGCGGTCTGCGATATCGACCGGTTCAAGCAACTCAACGACGATGGCGGCCATGCAGCCGGTGACGCCGCGCTCGTGACACTGGCAGATCTGTTGCGCGACGTCGCACGCGACGACGAGATCACCGCGCGTATCGGCGGGGACGAGCTGGCGCTCGTCTCGTTCCTCGGTGACCGCGGCTCCATCTCGGAGCTGGTGGACCGGGTGTCCGGGCTGACCAGGGTGCGGGGCGGGGCAGGGGAGTTCAGTGTCAGCTTCGGGATCGCCACGATGCCTTCGGCGGACGCCCATTTCGCCGTCGACGACGTACTCAGGCACGCCGACGCGGCAATGTACGACGCCAAGCGGTCGGGCGGCGCGGCCTGTGCGGTCTACGCTACGGAGCCCACCACGGCCGCATCGGCAGCCCGCCGTCATGGCCGCGATCGTCCAGCTTGACCGCCAGAACCTGGTGCAGCTGAACCACGTTGGACTCGAAACCGAGCCGGGACCCGGCCATGTAGAGACCCCACACCTTGGCGGTGGGCAGGCCGACCTCGGCGACCGCCTCGTCCCAGTGCTCGACCAGATTGCGGCACCAGTCGCGCAGGGTCAGCGCGTAGTGCATGCGCAGATTCTCCTCGTGCAGCACCTCGAGACCGACGTCCTGGGCCTCGGCGATGATGCGCCCCGATCCGGTCAGCTCCCCGTCGGGAAAGACGTAGCGGTCGATGAAGAAGCCGGCGGAAGCATCGGCCCGGTTGTTCGGCCGGGTGATGCTGTGGTTGAGCAGCAGTGCGCCCACCCGCATCTTCGCCTGCAGGAAAGCGAAATAGGACGGATAGTTGGCCACCCCGATGTGTTCGGTCAGCCCGATCGAGGACACCGCGTCGAAGCCGGATTCGGTGATGTCGCGGTAGTCGCCGTGGCGCACCTCGGCCAGGCCGGACAGACCTTCATCGACGATCGCGCGTTGCGCCCACGCGGCCTGCTCGGCCGACAAGGTCACACCCAGCACCTGGACACCGCGACGGGCGGCGTAGCGCACCATGCCGCCCCAGCCGCATCCCACATCGAGCAGACGGTCGCCGGGTTGCAGTCGCAACTTTTCGAACACCAGCCGGTACTTGTTGTCCTGGGCGTCTTCCAGCGTGGCGTGCTCGTCCGGATAGCAGGCACAGGTGTAGGTCATCGATGGGCCGAGCACCATTTCGTAGAAGGCGTTCGACACGTCGTAGTGATGGTGGATGGCGCCGGCGTCCCGGGATTTGCTGTGCCGCAGCCCTTCCAGGATCCGTCGCCAGCGAGGCAGCGCCTCCTGCGGGGGTGGCGCGATCGGGACGAGGTGCTCCAGCCCGATCGATGCGATGACATTGGCCAGCACCCGCGCGGGCGGTCGCTTGATCGCTTTCTTGTCCGCGAGCGCGCGCAGCAGGTCGTAGGGATCGCCGGGGTGCACACCCAGTGGCTCGATATCGCCCGCGACGTAGGCACGGGCCAGGCCCACCTGACCCGGCGCGGTGGCCAGGTAGGTGGTGCCCCGGGGGGACGTCAGCGCCAGCCCTACCGCAGCGTCAGCCGGTCCGGATGTGCTGCCGTCGTACGCGGTGAACTTCAGCGGGAGTCTGCCGGAGGTGAACGCTTCGAGCACCTCGGCGAGGCTGAGCTTGCTTTGCTCGGCACGGTCCTTGAAAGTGGTCATCGGTTCTGCACCGCCTTCGCATACAGATCGAGCAATCGGGAGTCGGGGTCGTAGGCCTTCTTCACGGACCGGTAGGTCTCGCCGCCGTAGAGAGCGCCGAACTCCTCGGCGCTGTAGAAGGATTCCGAGTACAGCGACTTGTGGCCGTCGAGTTCGGAGACCTTGCGTTCGATGAGCCGGTTGGTGTGTCCGGGTCGGGGGCCGGCCGGCACCGAGGACCAGAAGCCGATGTTGACGTAGGTGTGACCCGACCGCAGCGGGTACAGCGGCCATTGCGCGCCGTCGTCGCGCAACCGCAACGGGCACAACCAGATCGGTTCGACGGGAACATTGTCCAGGAACCAGCGCAGGAACGCAGTGCAGTTCTCCAGCGGCACCTCGACGTCCTGAACCACCCGTTCCCTGGGCGGCCGGCCGTTGCGCTTCTCGATCCGGTCGGCGATACCGAACCGCTGGTCGTAGCCGATGAGCTTCCAATAGAAGCTGCTGCGCCGGTAGCGTCGCGGCCACAGCCTGCGCAACACCGGATGCTGGGCGCCGAAAGCCCGTGAACACCAGAACCAATCGGTATCCCAGCGCCACAGGTAGTCGGCGGTGGTGAGGCGGTCGTGACGCTCACCGTCGGCGTGCTGAATGGACCGGTAGTAGATGTCGTGGCCGGTGTAGTCGCTGACCGGTCCCGCGGTGTCGGTCTGAAAGCCGAGGCACAGGTAACTCTCCTGGGCGCTGAACACCACACCGTCGAGATAGTGCACGGGCACACCCTGGTAGCCGCGGGTTTCGATGATGCGGTCCATCGCGGCCGCCATCTCTTCGAGCGAGTGGAAACGCAGGTGGCGTAGCGCGACGAACGGCTGGACGGGCTCCAACTCGATCCGCAGGCGCACCGAATAGCCGAGCGTGCCATAGGAGTTCGGGAAGGCATGAAAGAGATCAGGGTGAAGGTCTCGGCTTGCGGTGACGAGTTCGCCTGTACCGGTAAGGATATCGAGTTCGAGTACCGATTCGTGCGGCAGGCCGYTGCGGAACGAGGCCGATTCGATGCCCAGTCCGGTGACCGCGCCGCCGAGGGTGATGGTCTTGAGCTGTGGGACCACCAGCGGGGACAGGCCGTACGGCAGCGTGGCGGCCACCAGATCCTCGTAGGTACACATGCCCGAGACATCTGCGGTGCGGGCCGCGGGGTCCACCGCAATGACGCCGGTGAGGCCCGAGGTGTCCAGACCTTCGGCAGCGATCTTCTCCCGCGCCCGAAACAGGTTCGACGTGGGTTTGCGCAGTCGCACAGTCGCTGTCGGGGGGATGGCTCGATAACTGTCGAGTAGTCGCTGCACGCCCGCCCCGTGTACAGCTTGTGCGTCAGTTGCCACAACAGACACACATATACGCTAGTCCTCGGTCGCCGAAGCCGCGACCGCACCGACACGTGATGACAGGAGTTTTTCACTCATGGGACAGGTCAGCGCTTCCAGCACTGTGTTGATAGATGCCGCACCGGAAGCTGTGCTCGCCGCGGTCTCCGACTACCAGACGGTGCGGCCCAAGATCCTCTCGTCGCATTACAGCAACTACTCCGTGCTCGAGGGCGGGCAGGGCGCGGGCACCGTGGTCGCCTGGAAGTTGCAGGCCACCGAGTCCCGCTCGCGCGACGTGAAGGCCAGTGTCGACGTGGCAGGCAAGACCGTCATCGAGAAGGACGCCAACTCCACTCTGGTGACCAACTGGACGGTGGCGCCCGCAGGCACCGGTTCGACCGTCACCGTCAAGACCTCGTGGACGGGCGCGGGCGGTATCAAGGGCTTCTTCGAGAAGACGTTCGCCCCGCTGGGCCTGCGCAAGATCCAGGACGAGGTGCTGGGCAACCTGAAGAAGGAACTCGAAACGGCTCCCTAGCTGTTGGCAAGCCAGGTCGCGACGCCCCGGGCCACGGCCTCGGCCAGCTTCTGGCGTCCGGCCTCGGACTCCATCAGCGCCGAGTCGGCCGGGTTCTTCATATTGCCCAGTTCGACCAGCACCGACGGGAACTGCGCATGGTTGAGCCCGGCGATGTCCGAGCGCGGGTTGAGCCCGTTCGAGCCGATGTAGGTGGACGGTACGACCCCGGACCCCTTGAGCTGGTCACGCATGATCTGCGCGAACTGCACTGAGGGGCCGGCCTGCACGGTGTTCAGCGGCGGGTCCGAGTACAGGACGTGGAATCCGCGGCCGGTGGCCGGGCCGCCGTCGGCATGGATGCTGACGATGGCGTTAGGGCGCAGGGCGTTGGCCATGGCGGCGCGTTCGTCGACGCACGGCCCGAGTGCGTCATCGTTTCCGCGTGACAGCGCGGTGCGGACACCGTTGGCGTCCAGGATCGCCCGGACCCGCAGCGTGACATCCCAGTTGAAGGTGTGCTCGGGATAGCCGGACTCCGTGGTGGTGCCGCTGGCCTGACAGTCCTTGGTGCCGCCCCGGCCGGTGGGAACCTGGCGACTGATGGACGCATCGTTGGCACCGTTGTGGCCCGGATCGAGGAACACGATCTTTCCGGTGATGGTGTTGGGCGCGGCGCCGGCGAGCGGGGCGGCCGAGGCGGACAGACTGGCGGCGACGAGCATCGTCGCCGCTGTGATGGCGCCGACACGCAAGCTGGAGGGGACGTGCACGCCGCCACGGTAGTCGCGGTGACGGCTACTGTTGAAGAGCAAATCGTCTCGGACTCGTGAGTGAAATGAAGTCGAGACCAGGTCGCAATCAAGAGGGGACAGTCATGCAACCCGGTGGTGGTCAGCCCGATATGTCCGCGCTGCTCGCGCAGGCGCAGCAGGTGCAGCAGCAGCTGATGGAGGCGCAAGAGGCGCTGGCGAACTCCGAGGTGCACGGTCAGGGCGGTGGCGGCCTGGTGCAGGTCACCATGAAGGGCAGCGGTGAGGTCATAGCGGTGGCCATCGACCCGAAGGTGATCGACCCGTCCGATCCCGAGACGCTGCAGGACCTCATCGTCGGTGCGCTCGCCGATGCCGCCAAGCAGGTCACCATCCTCGCCCAGACCCGCCTCGGGCCGTTGGCCGGCGGCCTGGGTGGTTTCGGACTGCCGGGTACCTGAATTGTTCGAGGGACCGGTACAGGATCTGATCGACGAGCTCGGCAAGCTGCCGGGTATCGGGCCCAAGAGCGCCCAGCGCATCGCGTTCCATCTGCTGTCGGTGGAGCCACCCGATATCGACCGGCTGACCGCGGTGCTCGGCCGGATCCGCGACGGTGTCACGTTCTGCGCGGTGTGCGGCAACGTCTCCGACGAGGAACGCTGCCGGATCTGCAAGGACGCCCGCCGCGACGCCTCCCTGGTGTGCGTCGTCGAGGAACCCAAGGACATCCAGGCGGTGGAACGCACCCGCGAGTTCCGCGGCCGGTACCACGTGCTGGGTGGGGCCCTGGATCCGCTGTCCGGGGTGGGCCCGGACCAACTGCGCATCCGTGAACTCCTGAACCGGATCGGCGAACGGGTCGACGGTGTCGACGTTGCCGAGGTCATCATTGCTACCGACCCCAACACCGAGGGTGAAGCGACCGCCACATACCTCATGCGGATGCTGCGAGATATCCCCGGATTGACCGTCAGCCRCATCGCGTCGGGTCTGCCCATGGGCGGTGACCTGGAGTTTGCCGACGAATTGACGTTAGGACGTGCGCTCGCGGGCCGCCGCGCTATGGTCTAGATGACATAGTCGTCAATTTGTATACTGCCTCCCGGATGACGGGAGGTTTGCTGTTTTTGCTTGACGGCRCAAAGTTTTCTGAAGGGCGGTGAAGGTGACTCGCGTCTTCCTTTCGACTTGGGGGCAGAGTGACAACATCGGCGATTCGATCCTGCGGCGCGGCCAACTCCGCACCTTCCAGAACATCGACGGCGCGCAACTGCACGTACATGTGGGCCGCAAGGACTTCGATCCCAACTCCGATGACTATGTGACCGCGATCGGGCTCGACGGCAGCGAGAAGCAATACGACACGGCGGCCGGCTGGCTGGTCCGGGCGCTGGGCAGTTCCGCCGCGGCCCGCACGATCCTGGTCATGCCGACCGGTGAGATCCTCATGCCCGAGCGCTTCCGGCGCTACTGGGGTTGGTGGACCCTCATCGGGGCGCTCGGAGCCAAGAGTCGCGGCGGAGCCATGGTCCAGGTCGGTGCCGGGGTCCGGATGGCGTCGGTCGGCAAGAAATCAGAAGGCGGGTCCCGCGTGGTCCGCGAAGAGGTCGACGTGCCGCCACTGGAGCGGATCGCGCGGCGCAATATGCCGGTGGTGGCGTGGCGAGATGCCAACACCCGCAACTCATTCCAGGTCGGCGATGTCGCTCCGGACTGGGCCTTCGGAGAGGGGCCCGATCCGTCCGGCGGTCTGGGCCCGGCCCCGTCGGAGCGCAAGGTGCTGGCGGTGACCATGCGCTCGGACCGCGATGTCCTGACCGAGGACAAGATCGCGCTGATCCGGGAGATCGCCCATATGCACGGGCTGCGGATCCAGGTGTACAGCCAGGTGCGCCGCGACCGCGAGACCATGGAGAAGCTGGCCGAGATCCTGCATCCCGGAACGCCGGCCATCCTGATGCGCGACGAGACCCACGGCGAGTGGGAAACCTTGATGCGCACCATGTACCGGGATTCCGCGATCGTGGTCAGCGACCGGTTGCACGCCCTGATCATCGCCGCGACCGAGGGTGCGATACCGCTGGCCCTGTCGAACTGGACCACTGAGAAGGCCGTCCGGATGCTCAAACCCGGAGGGTTCGACCTGCCTTCGCAGGATCCGGGTGCCATCAAGAGCTACCTCGCGGAGATGTTCGCCGATCCGGAGGCCGTCAGCCGCCGCATCAGGGGTGCCCGCGCCGAGCTCGACGGTGTGCGTGACCGGTTGCGGGCGCTGGTCGCAGGCTAGACCCGGCGCGGCGCCGCCAATCGCTCGGAGCGCAGCAGATCCACCTCGGTCAGCTGCAGCGCCGGAAGCTCACCGACGACCTGGGTGAGCAGATGGTCGGCCAGTTCCGGATTGCGCGCCAGGCACGGCCCGTGCAGATAGGTCGCCAGCACACTGCCCTGTACCGCGCCGTCATAACCGTCACCCGCGCGGTTGCCCGCGCCCTTGGTGACCGCGCTCAGTGGCGCGGCGTCATGTCCGAGAACCGTTCCGCCCCGGTGATTTTCGAAGCCGGTCAGGGGCTGGGTGAGACCGCTCAGCAGCGGCTTCGCCGACACCTCCCCGATGGTGCGGCTCTCCTGCGGTGCGGTGGTGACATCGAGCAGACCGACACCGTCGACGCGTTCACCGGCCGAGGTCTCATACCAGTGCCCGAGCACCTGGATGGCTGCGCAGATCGCGAGCACCGGGGCTCCGCGCACGGCGGCGCGCTGCAGGCCCGGGTAGCGGATCAGGTGCTTGGTCGCCAGCCGCTGGGCGTAGTCCTCAGCGCCGCCCAGCGTGTAGATGTCCAGCGAGTCGGGCACCGGGTGGGCCAGCGTGATCTCCACGATCTCGGCGTCGATCCCGCGTAGCAGCAGGCGTTGTCGCAGCACGACCGCGTTGCCGCTGTCACCGTAGGTGCCCATCACGTCGGGCAGCACCAGCCCGATCCGGACGGTCATGAGACCTTCCGGTTCAGTTGCAGGAAGGCCGTGTAGTTGGCGATCACCTCGACATGTCCGGGCGGGCAGGACGCGATCGCGGCGAGGGTGTCATGCACCAGAGTGTGCTCCACACCGGCATAACCGAGGCGCACCGCCAGGTCGGTACCGCGCTCACCTGCCGCCACCACCTGGGTGCGCTCGAAATGCTCGAACCGGACATCCCACAACCAGGACAGATCCTCCCCGTCGGGGACCTGGCCGTTCACCGAGATGACCACTCCCGCAGCGTCTTTGTCGATCATCGACAAAGCCTCCTGCCAGCCGGCGGGATTCTTGGCCAGCAGCAGACGCGCGGTGTGGTCACCGACCTTGACGGTCCGGTACCGGCCCGCGACCTCATCGACGGTCGACACGGCGGCCACCGCCTCGGCCGGGTCGGCGCCCAGGGCCACCGCCGCGGCGACGGCCTGGGTGGCGTTCCCGCGGTTGACCGCGCCCGGCAGTGCGAGCGTCATCGGCAGCGTGAAGCCCTCGGGGCCATGGATATCGGTGTCGTCGTAGGTCCACTGCGGCGTGGGTCGCTTGAAATCTGTGCCGGTGGAGTACCAGTGGTTACCGTCGCGGACGATGATCTCTCCGGAGCGCGGACAGCTCACCGAGTCCCCGGCCCAGCTGCCCCCGGCCGCCACCCACACCACGTTCGGGCAGTCGTAGGCCGCCGAGGTCATCAGGACGTCATCGCAGTTGGCGATCACCACCGCGTCGGGATGGCGGGCCAGCCCGGCGCGCAGCGTGCGCTCGATGTGATTGATTTCACCGACGCGATCGAGCTGATCGCGAGACAGATTCAGCAGCACGACCACCTCCGGCGACACGGCGTCGCTGACGTGCGGGACGTGCATCTCGTCGACTTCCAGGGCGGCGAGCTCGGCCTGGCGGGCACCTGCCAGCGCGGCCACCAGCCCGGCGTCCATATTGGCGCCCTCGGCATTGGTGGCCACCGGGCCCAGCGTGGCCAGCGCCGCCGCCGTCATCCTGGTGGTCGTCGATTTACCGTTCGTGCCGGTCACGACCACCGCGCGTCGGTTCTTGCCGAGCTGGCCCAGGATCGATTTGTCGATCGACATCGCCACCAGACCGCCGATCATCGCCCCGGCGCCACGGCCGGTCACCCGGGAGGCCCAGCGTGCGGCGGCCCCGGCGCCCAGCGCCAGCCGCCCTCGAGGAGTGACCATCCTGCGAATTTTAGGGGCCCGACACGCGGTGCCGCGATCCGGTGCTGCTTGCCGGGTCCGCCACCGCGTCGAGCTTGCTCAGGCGTACAGCGGCGGGTTCAGCTGCGCGAACCCGGCCTGGCGTACGTAGGGGAAGTGCGGATAGGGCGGCACCGGGGCGCTGACGGCATCGAGCCTGGCCACCTGCTCCTCGCTCAAAGACCAGCCCACGGCACCCAGGTTGTCGCTCAGCTGAGCGGGGTTGCGGGCGCCGACAATCACCGACGCGACGGTCTGCCTGCGCAGCAACCAGTTGAGGGCGATCTGCGGAATCGATCGGCCGGTCTCCTCGGCGATGACTGCGAGCTCGTCGACGACGGCGAAGAGCACATCGTCGTCGACCGGCGGTCCGGCGGCCGCGGTCGCATGCAGTCGGCTCACGGCCGGCAGTTCGGTGCCGCGCCTGATCCGCCCCGTCAGCCGCCCCCAACCCAGCGGGCTCCACACGATCGCGCCGACGCCCTGGTCGAGGCCGAGCGGCATGAGGTCCCACTCGTAGTCCCGGCCGATCAGCGAGTAGTACACCTGATGTGCCACGAACCGCACGCGCCCGAAGGCGTCGGCGGCCGACAGGGATTTCATCAGCTGCCACCCCGCGAAGTTGGATACTCCGGTGTAGCGGATCTTGCCCTGTGTCACAAGGGTATCGAGTGTCTGCGCTACTTCCCCGATCGGCGTCGCGCGGTCGTAGGCGTGCAGCTGGAACAGGTCGATGCGATCGGTGCGCAATCGGCGCAGCGCCTTCTCGACGGCGGTGATGAGGCGCCGCCGCGAGGTGCCCGCGTCGTCCGGGCCCGCCCCGGTGGGGAGCGCCGCCTTCGTCGAGATGAGTACAGAATCGCGGCGCCCCTCCAAGGCGGCCCCGAGTACCGACTCGGAGGCACCGTCGGAATAGACGTCGGCCGTGTCGAACAGGGTCACCCCGGCGTCCAGGCACATGTCCACCATGGTGCGGGCCTCCTGCAGGTCGGTACCGGCCCAGGCGCCGAAGAACTCGCCGCTCGCGCCGAAGGTGGCAGCGCCGAAAGCCAACTCGGATACGACCAGACCTGATGCACCGACGTTCCGGTATTCCATATCCACTCCTTAAGGGGACGATGTTCCTGTTAAGGAACGCTAGCATCAGATGGGCTTTAAAGACACTCCCGTCCCGTTAAGATCGAGGAGTGACGACGCGGCCCGGCGGGCGGACAGCAGCGGTACGCGCGGCCGTGCTGACCGCTGCCGCAGATCTACTCATCGAGTCGGGCCTGGTGGCACTGGAGTTGACCGCGGTGGCCGAGCGGGCGGGCGTGGGTAAGTCCACCGTGTACCGGCGCTGGGGGACAGTGAGCGCCATCGTCGACGATCTGCTCGTGGACATGGCCGAAACCTCGCAGCGCCGCCCCGACACGGGAAGTCTCCAAGAGGATCTGCTGAGCGTGGCCAGGCTCATCCAACGGACCCTGGCCGACCGTCGACAGGGCAGCCTGTTCAAGGCGATCCTTGCGGCCGGGACCTGCGATGTCCGCACTGCGGAGGCGCTGGCGGGGTTCTATCGGATCCGCGTCGAGGAGATGGCACCGATCGTCACGGATGCCGTCACTCGCGGCCAGGCGCCGGCGGGAACCGACCCTGCCGAGGTGATCCGGCAGTTGTCCGCGCCCTTGTACTACCGCCTACTGACCGATACGGCACCACTGCGCCGGGCCGATGCCGATCGCGCAGCCGCTGCCACGCTGGCTGCGGTGGCGGCCGGCGTCTTCACCCGGTGAAATTCGGCGGCCGACACGCGCCGCTGCGATCCGGTGTTGTCAGACCACCGTGCCATCCTCGGGTTATGAGCCAGTGCTGGGGCCGACCGGCGGCCGACGCGGGCGCCGGGTGGGCCGTCGTGGATGTGGAGACGACCGGGTTCCGGCCGGGCCAGGCTCGTGTCGTCAGCGTTGCCGCACTGGCTGTCGGTGACGACGGCAGCGTCGAGCACAGCGTCTCCTCCCTGCTGAACCCCGGCGTCGACCCCGGCCCCACCCATGTGCACGGCCTGACCGCCGAGATGCTGGAGGGCCAGCCCACGTTCGGCGATATCGCAGCGCAGCTCATGGAGGTGCTGCACGGCCGGACGCTGGTCGCGCACAATGTCGCGTTCGACTACGCGTTCCTGGCCGCCGAGGCCGAACTCGTCGGCGCCCAACTGCCGGTCGACACCGTCATGTGCACGGTCGAACTGGCCCGCAGGCTCAATCTGGGTACCGAGAACCTGCGTCTGGAGACGTTGGCCCGGCACTGGGGGGCCACCCAGCTGCGCCCACACGATGCGCTCGACGATGCCCTGGTGCTCGCACAGATCCTCAAGCCCGCGCTGGTGCAGGCGCGGGAGCGCAAATCGTGGCTGCCGATCCGCTCGGTGAGCCGCCGGATCTGGCCCAACGGTCAGATCACCCACGACGAGCTGCGTCCGCTGAAGGTGCTGGCGGCACGGATGCCCTGCGACCACCTGAACCCGGGGCTCTACGTCGCCGGACGCCCCCTGGTACAGGGCATGCGCATCGCGCTCTCGGCGGAGATGACGCACACCCACGAAGAGGTCATCGAGCGGATCATCGATGCCGGCCTGGCCTATGCGGAGAACGTCGATCAGCAGACCTCCCTGGTGGTGTGCAATGACCCCGCACCAGAACAGGGCAAGGGCTATCAGGCGGTCGAGCAGGGCATCCCGCTGATGGGCGATGCCGAGTTCATGGCGCTCATCGGGCAGGCCGTCGGTGGCACCGATGTCGAGGAGTTCACCGACACCACCGGGGACGGCGACCAGTTCACACTGTTCTGACGCCGGCCCGCCAACGGCGCGGCGTCACACCATGTTCCCTGCCGAACAGTCGCGCGAAGTACCCGGGGTCGGGGACCCCGACGCGGCGCGCGACCTCTGAGATCGGCAGGTCCGTCTCGGCGAGCAGCACCCGCGCCTCGGACATCCTGCGGTCGAGGATCCAGTCCCCGACCGTGCGCCCGGTGCGTCGGCGCACCACGGTGGTCAGGTGGCCGGGAGTGAGGCCGAGTTCATCGGCCACCTCGCGCAGCGACAGTGGTTCGGCGAGACGACGCTCGATCACAGCAAGGACCTCAGCGACCACCGACGTGCCGCGCACAGCCAGATCGTCGACGACGTCGTCGGCGAGGCGRGCCAGGTCAATCAGCAGCAGGGTCAGATGTGCCAGTGCCGCCTGGCGGTAGCCGTCCCGGCGGGTGCCGAGTTCGGTGCTGATCGACTCGATGGCATTGTCCCAGAACGGTCTTCGGTCGACAGGCACCTGCAGTTCGAGCATGCCGCCGCGGTGCTCATGCTGGAACGGGAACAACAGCGGGTGGGCTCGCCAGGTCGGCCAGGGTGAGCGGGCGCCGGCACCGAGTGCGGCGGGGTCGAAGAAGACCCCGGTCGCGTCGGACCGGGAGCCCACCCGGGTGGGGTCGACCGCTTCGCCGGCGGCCGCGACGAACACGGTGCCGCAAGCCGGGAAGTAGGTCAGTGCTGGGAAGTCGTGGATATGCGGCCGGGACTCGGGCAGTTCTCCGGCCCGCAGACGGATCAGCGATACCGGTGGCGTGTCGAGTCCGACGGCGTAGGCGTAGACCGGTACGCCGTCGCGGTGGCGGGCGAGTCGGGCCGGTGCTGCCATCTACCAAAGATAGTCCTAGTTGCGCCGAAGATCGGTCAACACATCTGCCGTCGCTGGTTAGACGATGGTAGGCATGACGAAAGATCATCCACATTTCATCACCGCGCGGATGGGCAACACGCACGATTACCTTCCCGCCACCGGCAACGACCTGCTGCTGCCCCTCTACGACCTGATGACCCGGGTGTTCGGTATGTCGCCGGGCTATGACACGCTGGCCGGGCAGGCCGAACTGTTCGGTGAGGTGAAGGTCCTCGAAATCGGCTGTGGTACCGGCAACCTCACCACGAGGATCATGCGGCTGCAGCCCACCGCGCACGTGACCGCCACCGACCCGGACCCCCGGGCGCTGGCGCGGGGCCGGCGAAAGATCGCTCGAACCGCCGACGTTCGTTTCGAGCAGGTCTACGCGCAACGGCTGCCCTACGCCGACGAATCGTTCGATCGGGTCCTGAGCTCGATGATGCTGCATCACCTCGACCGCGACGTGAAGGCCGAGGCACTGCGCGAGGCTTACCGGGTGCTCCGTCCGGGCGGCAGCATGCACATCGTTGACGTGCACGATGACGGTCTACCGGAACTGTTGTGCAGCATCGGTTTCGAGGTGGCCGAACTCGGCACCCGGCAGCTTCGGTTCGCGGGGAAGGCGGGCTTCTACCGCGCCGCGCGGTTCACTGCGGAGACCACAGCGCGCAGCGAGGCGGTGGTGATGGACGTGGCGATACCGACACCCCACACCGTCTTGCCGCCGATGGAGGCCTCGACGTAAGCCGCGGCCTGCGCCTCCTCGCCGGCCGACAGTGCGTGCTCGGAGTAGTCCAGCACGTTCACCTGGAAGCCGACCGCGCCGATCGCGTCCACGAACGCGGCCAGCGGACCGTTACCGGCACCGACGATCTCGCGTTCCTCACCGTTGACCTTCACCACTGCGGTGATGGTGTCGGTGCCGCCGTCTTCCTCGGCCGCATCGACCTTCTGCCGAATCCGCTCCAGCGGAACGATCGGCTTCAGGTACTCCTCGGAGAAGACGTCCCAGATCTCCTTGGGCGACACTTCGCCGCCCTCGCCGTCGGTGATCTGCTGGATGGCCTGGCTGAACTCGATCTGCAGCCGCCGCGGCAGCGCCAGACCGTGATCGGCCTTGATGATGTAGGCGACCCCGCCCTTGCCGGACTGCGAGTTCACCCGGATGACGGCCTCATAGGTGCGCCCGACATCCTTGGGGTCGATCGGCAGGTAGGGCACCTGCCACAGGATGTCGTCAACGTCGGAATCCGCTTCGTCGGCAGCGACTTTCATCGCATCCAGGCCCTTGTTGATGGCGTCCTGGTGGCTGCCGGAGAACGCGGTGTACACCAGATCGCCACCGTAGGGGTGGCGTTCGTGCACGGGCAGCTGGTTGCAGTACTCGACGGTTCGGCGGATCTCGTCGATGTTGGAGAAGTCGATCTGCGGGTCGACGCCACGGCTGAACAGGTTCAGGCCCAGCGTCACCAGACAGACATTGCCGGTGCGCTCACCGTTGCCGAATAGGCAGCCCTCGATGCGGTCCGCCCCGGCCTGATAGCCCAATTCGGCTGCAGCGACGGCAGTTCCACGGTCATTGTGCGGGTGCAGGCTCAAGATGATGCTGTCCCGCGGTGCCAGATGCCGGTTCATCCATTCGATGGAATCGGCGTACACGTTCGGGGTGGCCATCTCGACGGTGGCCGGCAGGTTGACGATCAGCGGTACGTCGGGAGTCGGCTGCACGATCTCGGCAACGGCATTGCAGACGTCCACCGCGTATTCCAGCTCGGTACCCGTGTAGGACTCCGGGCTGTACTCGTAGCGCCACTTGGTGTCCGGGTACTTCTTGGCTTCCTCGACGCACATGGTGGCGCCATCGGTCGCGATCTTCTTCACCGCTTCGCGATCGGCGCGGAAGACCACCCGGCGCTGCAGGATGGAGGTCGAGTTGTAGAAGTGCACGATCGCCTGGGGTGCGCCCGCGCACGCCTCGAAGGTCTTCGCGATCAGCTCGGGTCGGCACTGGGTCAGCACCTGGATGGTCACGTCGTCGGGGATGGCGCCCTGCTCGATGATCTCGCGGACAAAGTCGAAATCGGTCTGGCTGGCCGACGGGAAGCCGACCTCGATTTCCTTATAGCCCATCCGGACCAGCAGGTCGAACATGCGGCGCTTGCGCGCGGGGCTCATCGGGTCGATCAGGGCCTGGTTGCCGTCGCGCAGGTCCACCGCGCACCACTGCGGGGCGGTGTCGATGACCTTGTCGGGCCAGGTGCGATCGGTCAGGGTGACGTTCTCGACCTCTTCGGCGAAGGTGCGGTACCGATTCACCGGCATCGAGGATGCGCGCTGGGTGTTCCACGAGGGCTGGCCGGGGTTGCGGGGTCCGGCCGGGGTGCTGATCGCGCGGACGGAGGAGAAGGCGTCAGATGAGATATCTGGGGTGGTCATGATGTTGGCTCCGGGTCTATTGGGGGATTCAGACCGGCGCATCGCGAATACCCGCGACGGGAGGCCAGTCTGGATCAGACCCCGTCGCGGCGTCCGAGAAGGAGCACCCGCTGCACGCAGGCAACTGTACTCCGGGTGGGTTCAAGGCCAAAACGGCCGCCCAGAATTGGTGCAAGTCGGGGTCCCGAACCCGGCTTAGGGTGCTAGAGAAGCTACGAATTCGGGGGTCGGATGGGCGAGTCGGTCGAGGTTGTCACCTCGGAGCTGCACCTGGCAGCGGACCGTTTGCGGGGCGCGGGACAGCGTCTGCAGGATGGGCYTTCGTCGGTCGACCTGGAGACCAGCAACCTGCTCGCGTCCGGCTGGAAGGGCGAGGCGGCGACGGCCTTCGACAAGTACTGGGAGCAGTGGCACAACGGCGCGGGCCAGGTGGTGCGGGCACTGCAGACCATGTCGGATGCCCTGCAAGCGGCGGCCCAGAACTACGAGACAGCCGATGAGCAGGCCGGCGGCGCGCTCGGGTCGACCATGCAGGGCGGTGGCGGCTCCGGATCGGGCACGGGTGGGGGAAGTGGTAGCCCGTCCGGCGGCGGCGCCCCGGCAGGAGCAACCGCTCCCGCCGCGGGGGATTCCGGTGCCGAGCAGAACGCCGCCGGCGGTCAGACCGGCGGTTCGACCGGCTCACCGTCCGGTCTGGCGGATCAGATGAATCTGGGCCAGGCGATGGCACCGATGTCGCAGGCGGCCGGTATCCCCGCGCAGTTCGCCGGTCAGATCGCCGGCGGGTTGATGCAGGCCGGGACGATGGCGGCCGGGGCCGCCCAGCAAGCGGTGCAGCTGGCCACCCAGGTGGCGCAACAGGCCGAAGCGGCCGCCGCGGAGGCCGAGCAGGCACAGGAAGCTCAGGAGACCGAGTCCGCGGCGGAGCCCGCTGAGGCACCCGCAGGTGCGGAAGGCGGCGAGGCGCCGGCGGGCCCGGCGCCGGTC
Source organism: Mycobacterium sp. P4_H6 (assembly GCF_056400845.1). NCBI lineage: Bacteria > Bacillati > Actinomycetota > Actinomycetes > Mycobacteriales > Mycobacteriaceae > Mycobacterium > Mycobacterium sp. P4_H6. The sequence continues at coordinate 23,940 of NZ_JBFUKN010000051.1, forward strand.
GAGACACTCCGCGAGGGTGCCGGGACGTYCGGGCCGGAGGCAACACCAGGTAGGAGCCTCTGATGACGAAGCTGGTGGTGGATTTTCCGCAGCTGCAGGGTGCCATCGATCACATGGCGCAGTTCGGCCGCGAGGTGGACGAGGTGCTGGAGGAGATCGATCGGGCGATGGCCGCTCTGCGTGCCAACTGGGAGGGTCAGGCGTCCGAAACTCAGCAGCAGTCCCAGCAGCAGTGGGAGGACGGCGCCGAGCAGATGAGGACGTCGTTGGAGGCGCTGCGCAAGGTCGCCGAAAACGCGCACAAGAACTACACCGACGCCGTGGACAAGAACGAGAAGATGTGGGCGGGCTGATCGCGTGCGGATTGAAGTAGAACCGCAGGCGCTCATCGATGCGGGGAAACAGGTCGGCTCTCTTGGCGCCCAACTCGGTGCGCTGTCGGACGCCATGGGGCAGACACTGTCTGACGGCATCGCGTCCGGCACGGATCCGGCGGGCCTGAACTTCGGGATCTCCTACGGCCGCCAGGCCGACGAATTCGGGAAGCAACTGGCGCAGCTGGCCAACGCCTTCAAGAGCGTCGGCCTGCTGCTGGAGGCGACGGGCTTCAACTACAAGAATGCCGACGCCGCATCGACCGCCGGTGGGTCGGGACCGTCGAGCAGTGTCAGCGGTGAGCAGGCGGAGACCACGGCGGGCGATGCGCCCTACGCACCCAACGGAAGCATCGTTCCTCCGCCGTCGAAATGGTGGATGATCCAGCCGTTCCTGAACATGATTCCACTGTTCGGGGCCGCAATGACATGGCCCACCGGCAACGCCTCGATGATGAATCTGACTGCGGCGCAATGGGCCAACATCGGTCGGGGTCTGAAAGTGTTCGAGCCCGCACTGGCCGGGGCCGCCGCCGCTGCAGGGGCTCAGAACATCCCCGAGGTCGAGCAGATCAACAAGGCCCTCAAGGATCTGGGTGACGGCGCGACCAAGCTGGCCAGCTTCGGCGACCAGATGGCCACCACCATAAGCGATTTCGCCAAGGGCGTACAGGAGACCCAGGACTCCATCCGCGACCTGCTGGACCGGCTTTCGCTCGACGGCCTCTGGGACACCGTGACCGGGTTACTCAGCGGCGACGGTGACAAGGTCCTGCGCGAGATCGCCGAAGACGTCGGCAATGTGCTGGAGAACTTCCAGAATCAGGTTCAGGGTGTCCTCGGGTTGCTCTCCGAGCTACAGACCTTGCTGGGCGAGGCAGCCGACTCTTTCCAGAAGTGGATAAGACCCGTCCTGGTGGGGGCTTTCGGCGACGATGTCGGCAACGCGCTGGCCGACGCCGTCAAGATCTCCACCGACCTGCAGGCGGGCCTAGGGATCGCGGTGATCGGCCTCGTTTCGGGCACCGTGGCCCTCGCCGATCCCGACACCTGGAAGGGCCTGGCGGACACCGCGATCATGATCGCCAAGGATCCGACGATGATCGACGACGTCCTTCTTCAGTCCGGCAGCGAGTTCATCGCCTGGGATGAGATCACCGGCGACAATCCGGCACGCGGCGTCGGTGAGGCTCTCGGCAACATCGGATCGCTGTTCATTCCCGGGGGTGCGCTGGCCAAGGGCGGTTCGGTCGCGAAGGGACTGGCCGCAACCCGTCGTCTGCTCGACGGTGGGGGACTGGAGGGGCTCGGCCGTCTGCCGGGACTGGGTGGCAACCGGGTGCCGGATGCACCCGAACTTCCCGATGCGCCTGCCGCGCCCAACATCCCGGAGTTCACCCCGCCGCCCGGAATTCCAGGCTCGGTGCTGGGACCGAACAGCCCAGGCGGTGGTCCGTCGAGCCCCACCCCGACATCGCCGACCTCGCCGGTGTCCGGCTCCGGTGGCGGCCCTGCGCCGACCGGGCCGTCAACCAACGGTTCGGGACCGAGCCAGTCCGGAGGCGGTGCTGGGCCGGGTAGTTCGTCGTCGAACGGTGCCGCGCCGACGGGAGGCTCGCCGAGTCCGAGCGGCAGCAGCGGGGGTCCGTCGTCCAACGGTCCTGTCCCGACGGGTGGTTCGCCCAGTTCGAGCGGTGGTGACGGCCCCAGCAAGCCGTCGGGCGGCGCGCCGTTGTCCCCGTCGATGAGCTCGCCTGGTGATTCTTCCGGTTCGAGTGGGCCGAGCCAGTCGCCTTCGGGGGCTGGTCCCGCGGGCGGCGGGGATGGTCCGGGTGGCGGGTCTTCCGCGAGCGGTGGTGGGTCGGGCGGACCGTCACCCGACGATCGGGCATCGAGTCCGACAGGTGGATCGTCCAACACTGACAGTTCACCGCACCACACCAGCGGTGACGGATCGCTGTCCGAACCTGATCTGAAGCAGAGCGATCCCGCGAACGAAGCGCCTACTGGACATCCGCCGAATGATGGCGGCGGACAATCGAAGGATGACGGAGGTAACTCTGGGACCTCTGACTCTTCCGGTGTAAGTGGCGCGGCACCAGAGGCGGCGGCATCGGATGGAGACGTCGGCGGCCATTCGAACCCGCTCCATTCCGATGCGCTACGTGGCGACGGGTGGCATCGTCTAGACAACGACGAGATCGACGTTGACTATGGGCGCCACCCGTTGGATGAGCATTGGACCTATGGCGACTACCCGGACGTCATCGCGCCGGAGGTCCGGGGTCTGATCTCTGATCCCGATGCGCCGTGGGGCCGAGATGATGACGGAAGCCCGCTTTCACAGGATCAATACGAGTCCGTCTATAACAAGAGTGGACCTAATGGCGATCATTGGCAGAACTGGCCGCCGAATGCAGGCGCGGTTCCAGAGACCAGGCTGGTGTACGACAGATTGGATGCGTTTATCCGTGACTTCGGCACGCCGGACGGCRACCTGGAGGTCGACCGGATCGGAAAGTTTGAAGGCGACTATCTAGCCGTCATGCCAGACGGGATTCCTGCAACATTTGAGCAAAGGTCTCTGCCCATCTACAGCTTGACGCAGCCTTATCACCAGTTCGGCATGTCTGGCGACCTGCCCGATGGATGGACGGTTGAAGTGTCAGAAGTGGCGCCGGCGTTTGGTCGCGACGGCGGAGGCACGCAGGTTCGTATTCTCGACGCTGACGGCAACGCGGTACTGATACCGCGTCTGAAGGGACTAGGGATTCTGCAATGACACCTCCTCAATTGTCATCCGAAATCACCGCATGGGCACAGCGTGCGGGGTACCACTCCACCGACGATGCCGACGCGCTGGTTCTGTACTCAGAAGGTGGCGAGAATCGCTATTACGTCCGAGAGCGGCAGGACGGCTGGTGGGAACTCAGCTTTGCGAGCCGCGGCGAGGATGAGCGCTTCATGCTCCGCGCCTCTTCAAGAGAAGTTCTGGAGCATCACTTGGTAGAGGTGTTCGGTGTGACAATTCGCGATGAAGCGGCGCTGCCCTTCCTGCGGTTGCMCTACAAATCGTCGGACTTGGCTACTGGCTATCACCTCGACGAGATGTCCGATGGTTTTCGGACGCTGAGCCGAGACGGCGAAGGTCCTGTAGCGATGGCGCGAGACAAGACATTGAGCATGCTGGTTCTTGTTCCATTGTCGCATTACCTACAGCTCACAATCGTTGAACTGGAGCAGGCCTTCCTTGATGAAGAAGGATCGCCGTTGTTGAGTGAAGGGCAGTACAGGACTCATTGAGATAGTCCGAGTTCGCTTGTCGGTGCCGGGTTGTAGCGAACTGAGCGAAAAGTATAGGGATACGCCGATGACTGTCGTTGTAGAGGTGTCTGATGACTTGGYGGACTGGGCAACTCGGGCTGGCTACGAGGTCAATCAGGGATCGCAGCCCCCTCTGCGTGACAATGTGGACGACGATGGAAGAACCGTTATCTGGGCTAGCCACGGCGAGATCCGTTACTTCGTCGGCGGCCATGCAAGCGGGTGGTTCTGCGTGACATCTTCCGAGCGGATGTCCGACGAGACACTCGAGTTTGCCGCTGAGTCCATGCACTTGATCGAACTGTACTTCTACGGAAAGTTCGGCTTGTCCCTGCGAAGTTCACTCAAATTGCCGGTTTTGAAATATCCGCGTTCGGCCGATGACGCGGTCGGCGGATACAGCCTGGGGACCGCGACGTTTGATGAACGAGAAAACCTGGCGCTAGTCGATGCCAAGGGCTCGGCAATTGCACTGACCACGTCTGGCCGGATAGCCGGTACAGCGGAGTTGGTTTGTCTCTCTTACTATCTCGCATCGACCGTTGAGGCAGTCAAGTCCTCGTATCTGAACCCGTCTGGGCAACCGTTGTTCACGGTCAGAGAGAATTAGGGCGTGGGCTTGTGCCCGCTCGCCTGGAGTGAGCATGCGGGCCTCCACCAAAACGATGAAGTCCAAATGGCTGAATAGAGATGTTCGTGGACCTGAATGAACTGGCCAAAGCGCTGGACGCCATTGCGATTGCTGGCGACGTGTTGGCGCTAGGCGGGCACGCGGAATTTTGCTGGTGTATAGAGCAAGCCGATGATGGCAGGTGGGAGACCTACTGGTACGAGCGAGGTTCGAAAAACAACCTTGCCTGCCTGGAGACTGAATCCGACGCGTGCTTCCATCTACTTGGTCGGTTGACTTACAGCCAACTCTTGTCTGGGACATTATCCGTCGACTCGGGACGGTAACAGTGACTTCAGGATTCGAGGGCGAAGTGCACCGTAAAATTGGCGCGACGTTGGCCAAGTTCAACCTCGTGTTTGATGGTGTCTTCGACGGAGTTGATGAAGGGGGCCGTCATCTCGCAATCTGCTATTTCCGGGGATTGAACTGCAAGCTCCAGATCTATATGTGGGAGGCCGCGGGCGAAATCGGCTGCATGATCGGTCCGGCTGAGGCGCCGAATGAATTCGGACTGCTCGGCGATTCGGAGAAGTGGAGTGCGCTGACCAGATTCGCTACGCCGCGTCCGGCCTTGCCGTGCGACGGCCCAGTCTCCTTCGTTCCGACCGGGCCGGAGAGCTATGCAAAGCCGTTAGGCCGGGTCAGATCTTGTATCGACGCCTACTACGACGAAGCTTGCATGGGAGTCCTCGCCGTGTACGGTCCGGAACCGGCCAAAGTGGACGACTTCATTGAGGTGCCGTCAACCGGGGCGGTCGCGGTCTACCGAGCGAAGCGGTATCCAATCGCATTCAGCAGCGATGACTGGGTGGCGCTACAAGCCGATCCCGAAGTCGAGATACCTGACGTTCTTCAGCGAGGGGCCTCCGGTCGACGAGAAACTCGGACGTACAAGACATGGGCCAAAGTCCCGAGAACGTCCGTCGACGAAATAGTCCATATGCGGGTGACCGGAGTAGTCGCTGGACACTCTGTTTCAATCCAGTCGCAACGTTCCGATGGGCAGGTCAGTGTCGATTTCGTGGGCGCCCCTAACGTGGCCAAACAACTCGGTCTGAAAGGTGATCAACACATGTGCTGGACCGGATTGTTCGCTCCAGAGGACTTCGAAGACATTGTCGTTGAGGAGGTGCGACGCGAATGAACCGAGACGTCTCTTGACGCTCGTGCTGTTGATCCGAAACGAACTAACGGCCTATCCACCCGACGTCCTGCCGACGCCGCGAACGCGGTCACCGACTGATCCAGCAGCCCGGATGAAACCGCGGCACACCCGGGTGACTGACCTACACCTGCGAGTCCGGGAACGCGATCACCGACAGGAACCGGATGGGCAGCTCGACCAGGTCCACCGGCCCGTGCGCGCCCTCCCCGTCGATCTGTAACGAGTCGCCGGCATGCAGGGTGTACACCGACCGGCTGTGGCTGTAGTCCATCACCCCTTCGAGCATATAGATGAACTCGGTGCCGGGATGCTGGAACAAGGGGTAGGTCTGGCTCTTCTCGGTGAGCGTGACGTGCAGGCACTCGAGGCGCTTGTGCTCCCCGCGCAATGAGCTCAGCAGTTGGTACTCGTGGCCCTGCTTGGTGCCGTTGCGCACGATCTCCGCGCCGGTGCCGGCCTTGACGAAGGCGGCCGGGCGTTCCACGTCCGCACCCCGGAACAGGCTGGTCACGGGCACGTCCAGGCCGCGGGCCAGCAGCGCCAGGGTGGACAGGCTGCACGAGGTCTGCGCGTTCTCGATCTTGGACATCATCGCCTTCGAGATGCCGACCCGGGCCGCCATTTCCGCGACCGTCAGCCCGTGCTGCTGGCGCAGTTGGCGCACATTGCGGCCGATCGCCGCCTCGAACTCCAGTTCCTCGACCGGCTCGTGCGGATCCCGCTCGCGAGCCGTTCCGGACTGGTTGCGCAGCAGCGGAACGTCACTCACGGCCGGCCCCCTGTCGTCTAACGCATCTCCCCGGCACCCACGTATGGATACGGGCTCTTGAGCAGTGTGCCATCGGCGAACCGCGAGAGCGCAAAGTCGGTCTCCGGAATGCGCGGGTCGGCGCTGCGACCGTCGGTCACCAGGTCGGCGACCAGCCGCCCGACCGCGGGGGCGATCTTGAAGCCGTGCCCGCTGAACCCGGCCGCCACGATCAACCCGTCCAGCCCGCCCGCGGAGATCACCGGGTTCCAGTCCGGGGTGACGTCGTAGCAGCCGGCGTAGCTGCCGGTGATCCTCGCGTCGGCTAGGCCGGGGAAGCGCGTGCCGACCTTGTCGACCGTCATCTCCACGAAGCCGTCGGTGGCGCGGTTCAGGTAATCGTCCGGGTCGGCCTCCTCGCAGTGCGCGAGGTCGCTGTTGCCGAACAGGATCTCCCCGCCCAGCTCCGGCCGCACGTACTGCAGCGAGACCAGATCGGAGAACACCGGCACCGGACCGAGATCCAGGCCGGGGGAGATGGTGACGATCTGCTCGCGCACCACCCGAATCGGTACGTCGACGCCGTAGCGGGCCAGAAATGGTTGCGTCCAGGCCCCGGTGGCGACCACAACGGTGTCTGCCGAGACCTCCGTGCCGTCGTCCAGCCGGATCCCCGTCACGCGGTCGCCGTCGATGAGCAGGTCGGTGACGTTGGCGCCCTGCCGGATTCGCACGCCGGCGGCCCGCGCCGACACCGCGAAGGCCTGCGCGGTCTGGTAGGCATCCCCGTATCCGCCACGTGCCTCCCACCCGAACGCCGCGAACGGGCTCAGATCGGCGGTCGGCCACAGCTTGGCGACTTCGTCGACACCGATCTCCTCGGTCTGTACCCCGACGGCGCGTTGTGCGGCAAGGCTCTTGCGCATGGCCTCGACATTGGGTGCGCCGACGCCGACGACGTAGCCGGTCTGGCGGAATCCGATGTCGGTGGCGTGATCGCCCATGAACTGCTGGGGTTTCTCGAACACCTCCAGGCTGGACGCCGCCATCGCGGCCAGCGAGCTGACCCCGTAGTGGCAGCGCACGATGCCGCTGGACTTGCCGGTCATGCCGGAACCGACGGTATTGCGTTCGGCGACAAAGACATCGGTGACGCCACGCTGGCTCAGTGCCCAGGCCGCCGCGGCGCCTTCCAGACCGCCACCGACGATGACGACGTCCGCGGTCTCGTTCACAACCCGGCCCCGGGGATCCAGTTCGTACCGGCCAGCGGCACCCGGGCCATGGCGGCCGCTTCGATGGTGACCGCGACCAGGTCCTCGGGCTCCAGGTGGGTGACGTGGGCCTTGCCGCAGGCTCGGGCGATGGTCTGGGCTTCCATGGTGAGCACGCGTAGGTAGTTGGCCAGCCGTCGGCCACCCTCGATCGGGTCGAAGCGGGCCGCAAGTTCCGGGTCCTGGGTGCTGATCCCGGCCGGGTCGCGGCCGTCCTGGAAGTCGTCGTAGAAACCGGCTGCGCTGCCCAACTTTTCGTACTCGGCGGCGTAGCGGGGGTGATTGTCGCCGAGGGCGATCAGCGCCGCGGTACCGATCGCGACGGCGTCGGCGCCGAGCGCCAGTGCCTTGGCCACATCGGCACCGTTGCGGATACCGCCGCTGACGATCAACTGAACTTTGCGGTGGACATCCAGTTCCTGCAGCGCCTGGACCGCCTGCGGCACCGCGGCCAAGGTGGGGATGCCGACATGCTCGATGAAGACGTCCTGGGTGGCGGCGGTGCCGCCCTGCATGCCATCGACCACCACGACGTCGGCCCCGGCGTGCACCGCCAGCTTCACGTCGTAATAGGTGCGCGTGGCGCCGACCTTGACATAGATCGGCTTTTCCCAGTCGGTGATCTCACGCAACTCGTTGATCTTGATGGTGAGGTCATCGGGCCCGGTCCAGTCCGGATGGCGGCAGGCGCTGCGCTGATCGATGCCCTCGGGCAGGGTACGCATCCCGGCGACACGCGGAGAGATCTTCTGCCCCAGCAGCATTCCGCCGCCGCCGGGTTTGGCGCCCTGGCCGAGCACGATCTCGATGGCGTCCGCCTTGCGCAGATCATCGGGGTTCATCCCATATCGCGACGGAAGGTATTGGTAGACCAGGTTTTTACTCTGGCCGCGTTCCTCGGGGGTCATACCGCCGTCCCCGGTGGTGGTCGAGGTTCCCGCCTCGCTCGCGCCGCGACCGAGGGCCTCCTTGGCCGGCCCGGACAGCGCGCCGAAGCTCATTCCGGCGATGGTGACCGGGATGTCGAGGTGCAGAGGATGTTTGGCGTGCCGATCCCCAAGCACCACATCGGTGCCGCACCGCTCGCGGTAACCCTCCAGCGGGTACCGAGACATCGACGCACCCAGGAACAGCAGGTCGTCGAAGTGCGGAAGCGGCCGCTTGGCGCCCCAGCCGCGGATGTCATAGATACCCGTCTCGGCGGCACGCTGGATCGCGGCGATGGTGGGCCGGTCGAAGGTGGCGGACTCGCGCAGACCCCGGCGGGCCCGATCGTCGGTGGAAGTCATCTAGTAGCTCGCAGAGTTGTCGACGTGGAAGTGGTAGAGGTTGCGGGCCGAGCCGTACCGGGTGTACTCCGAGGTCTCATCGGTGAACCCCGCCGCGGCAAGAAGTTCGGCCAGTTCGGCATGATGCTCGGGCCGCATGTCCTTTTTGACGCAGTCCGCGCCCAGCGAGGCGACCGMGCCGCGCACGWAGAKGCGCGCCTCGTAGATCGAGTCGCCCAGTGCCTCACCGGCGTTGCCGCGCACCACCAGTCGCCCGGCCTGAGCCATGAAGGCGCTCATGTGGCCGATGTCGCCGCCCACCACGATGTCGACGCCCTTCATCGAGATCCCGCAGCGCGCGGCCGCGTCTCCCTCGATGACCAACAGGCCGCCGTGGGCGGTGGCGCCCGCGGACTGCGAGGCGTTCCCGTTGACCCGCACGCTGCCGCTCATCATGTTCTCGGCGACGCCGGTGCCGGCGTTGCCGTTGATGAGGATCTCCGCCTGCTGGTTCATCCCAGCCGCGTAGTAGCCGACATGACCGTTGACGGTGACATGCACCGGCGCGTTCACGCCGACCGCGACGTTGTGCGCGCCGTCGGGATGGTCGATGACGAACTCGCCCTTGACTCCGGGCTTGTGCAGCGCGGTGTTCACCTCGCGCAACGGCGTTGTGCGCAAGTCGTATCGCACTAGCGTGTCCATGCGTACACCACCTCCGGCTCGGGTTCCCAGATCTTGGCCGACTCGACGCCGGGCAGCTCGGAGAGCGCGCGGTACTCGCTGGCCATGGCCACCCATTCGGTGGTCTCGGCGATGACGGCGGGCTTGCAGGCGATGGCGTCACGGACCACGGCGAACGAATCGTGATTGGAGACCAGCAGGGTGTAGAAACCGTCGAACGTGGCGCACAACTCTTTCAACGCGGTCTCGACATCACGGCCGGCGGCCAGCTGCTGCGCGACGAACCGCGCACCCACCTCGGTGTCGTTCTCACTGTCGAAGACCACACCCGCACGGCGCAGGTCACGGCGGATGGTGGCATGGTTGGCGAAGGATCCGTTGTGCACCAGGCACTGTTGCGGCCCGACGGTGTAGGGGTGGCAGCCCGACGGTGTCACCGCCGATTCCGTGGCCATGCGGGTGTGCCCGACGCCCTGCCAACCTTGGGCCTTGGACAGGCCCCACGCGTCGGTCAACGCGCGTGGATGTCCGACACCTTTGAGCACAGCAAGGTCGGCGCCGAAGCCGGCGATCAGTGCCTCGGGATAGGACTGCCGTACCCGTTCCAGCAGCTCCTCGGAGGAGCTGCCGGCCGACAGCAGATAGGTCGAATCCACCTGCACCACCTCGACGTCGGGTCCGAGGTCGGGTGCGACGGCGACATCGGTCACCGACACGCAGCCCCGCCCCGGCGGCGACCACAGCGGGTCGCCGTACACCGCGACACCGGCCGAATCAGCACCCCGGTCCGACATTTCACCGAGCATGCCGCTGAGCAGTTCTCCCAGTCGGGGATAAAGCTCAGGTGTGCGCAGGTGCAAACCCACGATCCCGCACATAGCGTTCCTTTCTAGAAGGCTGTCAGGTACTGGTCGACCTCCCACGGCGTGACGGTGCCGTGGTAGGTGAAGAACTCCTCGCGTTTGATGCCGGCGAAATACGTGGCCACCCCGTCGCCGGCGGCGTCGAGCACTCCGGTCATCACCGGGTCGGCGTCCAACTCGTCGATCGCGTGCAGCAGTGTGGGCGGCAGGTTCGCGGGGCCCTGGGCGCCGACGGCACCGGGGTCGAGACTGCGTTTGATGCCGTCCAGCCCGGCACCCAAGGCGGCGGCGATGGCCAGATAGGGGTTGGCGGAACCGTCCCCGCCGCGCAGTTCGACGCGCTGGTTGTCGGGAACCCGGATGTAGTGGGTGCGATCGTTGCCGCCGTAGCTGGGTTTGCGGGGCGCCCACGATGCGCCCGAAGTCGTACTGGTGGCTCCGGTTCGCTTGTAGGAGTTCACCGTTGGGGCGATGACGGACTGCAACGCGCAGGCGTGATCGAGAATCCCGGCGATGAAGGCATAGGCGGTGTCGGACAGCCCCAGGCCGCGCTCATCGGTGTCGGTGGGGAACACCGGATTGCCCGCGCTGGTCAGCGAGAGGTGGAAGTGCAGGCCGCTGCCGGTGCGGTCGGCGAACGGCTTGGGCATGAAGGTGGCCACCATGTCGCGTTCGGCGGCGATCATGGACAGCAGGTATCGCAGCGTGATCACCCGGTCGGCGGTCACCAGTGCCTCGGCGAACTGGAAGTTCTGCTCGAACTGCCCGTTGCCGTCCTCATGGTCATTGGCGTAGTTGGACCAGCCCAACGAATTCATCGCGGTCGAGATCGCGGTGAGGTGCTCATACATCCGGGTGACGCCGCGGGCGTCATAACAGGGCTGGGCGGCGGTGTCGGCTGCATCGGCGGTGACCAGAGCGCCATCGGCGTTGCGGCGCAACAGAAAGTACTCCACCTCGGCCCCGACCCATGGCTCGAAGCCGGCGTCGGCAGCCTRCTGCACGAGATTCTTCAGGATGATCCGTGGCGCGTACGGCCACGGCTTGCCCTCCACGTGCGGGTCACAGTGCACCAGCGCCAGACCCTCTTTGATGAACGGGATGGGGGTGAACGAGGCCGGGTCCGGTACGGCGATCAGGTCGGGATCCTTGGGCTCCTGGCCCATGGCGCCGACTGCATAGCCGGCGAAACCGACGCCTTCGGTGGCCAGCTGTTCGACGGCTTCGACGGGAACCAGCTTGGCGCAAGGCTTTCCGCGTAGGTCGACGAAGAGGGCGAGGATGAACCGGGTGCCGGACTGCTCGGCGAGGGTGGCGAGATCGGTGGTCATGGTTACCAGAACTTTCGTCATCTTGTTATGACTCGTCTCTTTGTAAGAAACAGAGTATCACGGTATGAAACTCACGCAAGCCGAGGAAACCCCGGCGACCCAAGGCCACCGGGGAATCATCGGTAGATCAGGAGAATTCGAGCTCGTATGCCGAATCACGGTGGAACTTGGCGTCGATGCCCTTCTCCTCCTCATCCGGGGAGATGCGGATGCCCATCGTCTTCTTGATGGCGAAAGCGATCGCGAAGGCGATGACGAACGAGTACGCCATCACCGCACCGGCCGCGACCGCCTGGCGCCACAGCAGATCGATGCCGCCGCCGTAGAGGAGGCCGTTCACGCCGTTGGGCATGCCCTCGCTGGCGAAGAAACCGATCAGCAGGGTGCCGACGACACCGCCGACGAGGTGCACGCCGACCACGTCCAGCGAATCGTCATAACCGAACTTGTCCTTGACTCCGACCGCGTACACGCAGATGGCGCCGGCGATACCACCGACGAAGATGGCGCCGATCGGCGTGACCGCACCGCAGGCCGGGGTGATGGCGACCAGGCCGGTGATCGCGCCGGATGCCGCGCCCACGCCGGTGACGTGACCGGTCTTGATCTTCTCGACAGCCAGCCAGGCCAGCACCGCCGCACAGGTCGCCACGAAGGTGGTGACCATGACGATCGCCGCCGAATTGCCCGCCGCCAGTGCCGATCCACCGTTGAAGGCGTACCAACCGGCCCAGAGCATGCCCGCGCCCAGCAGCGTCAGCGGCACATTGTGCGGCTTGCGCAGCTGTCCGAACATCGCGGACTTGCCGAGCACGATGGCCACCGCGAGGGCGGCGGCACCGGCGTTGATGTGCACCGCGGTGCCACCGGCGAAGTCGACCGCGCCCAGAGTGTTGGCGATCCAGCCGCCCACCGAGTTCTCGGTGACAACGCCGTCGAAGGCGAACACCCAGTGCGCGACCGGGAAGTAGACGAGCACTGCCCAGACGGCCGCGAAGACCATCCATGCGCCGAATTTCATCCGGTCGGCGACCGCGCCGGAGATCAGGGCGACGGTGATCACCGCGAACAGGGCCTGGAACAGTGCGAACAGGCTGATCGGCAGCCCGTCGATGGTCGTCATCGGTTCGAGCAGATCCGTCATGCCTGCGAATTCGGTGATGTCGCCGACGAAGCCGCCCATCGAGGTGCCGAACACCATCGAGAAGCCGAAGAGCACCCAGAGCAGTCCGACGATCGCGACCGCTCCGAACGTCATCATCATCATGTTGGTCGAACTCTTGACCGAGACCATGCCGCCGTAGAAGAGCGCCAGCCCGGGAATCATCAGCGTGAGGCCGATGATGCAACAGAGTATGAAGGCCGTGGTTCCTGTATCCATCAACATCTCCTACAGATGCGCGGCCCGAGCGGGCCGACCACTGGAAGTAACCTCCGCGTCTGTTACCTGGATGGCATCAGCGCGTTGCGGATGGGTAAACGGTTTCTGGGACGTTTCTGCATGTGACGGGGCCGTCATCGCGGTGGAGGGGTAAATGAGGATGCGCGCACCCTTTATCCTTGTCAGGACATCCCCGGCTGGTTGAGAGGTTCACAGTGGCGCTCGTCGTGCAGAAATACGGCGGATCATCGGTGGCGGACGCCGATCGGATCCGGCGCGTCGCCGAGCGAATCGTGGAGACCAAGAAGGCCGGCAACGACGTCGTCGTGGTCGTCTCGGCGATGGGCGACACCACCGACAACCTGCTCGATCTCGCTCGCCAGGTCTCCCCGGCACCACCCGCCCGCGAGATGGACATGCTGCTCACCTCGGGTGAGCGCATCTCCAATGCGCTCGTGGCGATGGCCATCGAGTCGTTGGGCGCGCACGCGCGGTCCTTCACCGGTTCCCAGGCCGGCGTGATCACCACCGGCACCCACGGCAACGCCAAGATCATCGACGTCACCCCCACCCGGCTGCGCGAGGCGCTGGACGAGGGTCTGATCGTGCTGGTCGCCGGGTTCCAAGGCGTCAGCCAGGACAGCAAGGACGTGACCACGCTGGGCCGCGGCGGCTCGGACACCACGGCGGTCGCATTGGCCGCCGCGCTGGACGCCGACGTCTGCGAGATCTACACCGACGTGGACGGCATCTTCACCGCCGACCCGCGCATCGTCCCCAACGCCAGGCACCTCGACAGCGTTTCCTTCGAGGAGATGCTGGAGATGGCGGCATGCGGCGCCAAGGTGCTGATGCTGCGCTGCGTGGAATACGCCCGTCGCTACAACGTTCCGATACACGTCCGCTCGTCGTACTCGGATAAGCCAGGCACCATCGTCAAAGGATCGATCGAGGACATCCCCATGGAAGACGCAATCCTGACCGGAGTCGCGCACGACCGCAGCGAGGCGAAGGTCACCGTTGTCGGTGTGCCCGACGTACCCGGATACGCCGCCAAGGTGTTCCGTGCGATCGCCGATGCCGACGTGAACATCGACATGGTGTTGCAGAACATCAGCAAGATCGAGGACGGCAAGACCGACATCACGTTCACCTGCTCGCGGGAGAACGGCCCGTCCGCGGTGCAGAAGCTGGCCTCGCTGCAGGGCGAGATCGGTTTCACCCAGGTGCTTTACGACGATCACATCGGCAAGGTGTCGCTGGTCGGTGCCGGGATGCGCAGCCACCCGGGCGTCACCGCCACGTTCTGCGAGACGCTGGCCGAAGCGGGTATCAACATCGACCTGATCTCGACCTCCGAGATCCGGATCTCGGTGCTGATCAAGGACACTGAGCTCGACACCGCCGTCGCCGTGCTGCATGAGGCCTTCGGTCTCGGTGGCGACGAGGAAGCAATCGTCTACGCGGGAACGGGAATCTAATGGTTTCGATCGGTGTGGTCGGCGCGACCGGTCAGGTCGGCCAGGTGATGCGCGCACTGCTCGAAGAGCGCAACTTCCCGGCGAGTTCGGTGCGGTTCTTCGCCTCCGCACGCTCCGAGGGTAAGAAGCTGACCTTCCGGGGCCAGGAGGTCGAGGTCGAGAACAGCGAGACCGCCGACCCGTCCGGGCTGGACATCGCGCTGTTCTCCGCCGGCGCGACCATGTCGCGGGTGCAGGCACCACGATTCGCCGCGGCAGGCGCCGTCGTCGTCGACAACTCCTCGGCGTGGCGTAAAGACCCCGAGGTCCCGCTGATCGTCAGCGAGGTCAACTTCGCGCGCGATGCGGCCAATCGCCCGAAGGGCATCATCGCCAACCCGAACTGCACCACCATGGCCGCAATGCCGGTGCTCAAGCCGCTGCACGACGAGGCGGGCCTGACCCGGCTCATCGTGTCGAGCTACCAGGCGGTCTCGGGCAGCGGGCTGGCCGGCGTCGAGGAACTCGCCTCACAGGCGCGTGCCGTGATCGACGGGGTCGAGCAGCTGGTGCACGACGGCTCGGCGCTGAACTACCCGGCACCGGTCAAGTACGTCGCGCCGATCGCCTTCAACGTGGTGCCGCTGGCCGGTGCGCTCGTCGACGACGGCTCCGGAGAGACCGACGAAGACCAGAAGCTGCGCAACGAGAGCCGCAAGATCCTCGGCATCCCCGAGTTGCTGGTGTCGGGTACCTGCGTGCGGGTGCCGGTCTTCACCGGGCACTCGCTGTCCATCAACGCCGAGTTCGCGCAACCGCTTTCGGTGGCACGGGCCCAGGAGCTGCTGGCCGGCGCGCCGGGCGTGACGCTGGTGGACGTGCCGACGCCGCTGGCTGCCGCCGGTGCCGACGATTCGCTGGTCGGTCGGATCCGTCAGGATCCGGGTGCGCCGGAAGGTCGCGGCCTCGCCCTGTTCGTGTCCGGTGACAACCTGCGAAAAGGTGCCGCGCTGAACACCATTCAGATTGCCGAGTTGCTCGCCGCCCAGCTCTGACCGACGCCGAAACTGTATTCCAGAAGGAAAAGTGCGAGTAACCACCTTCCGGAACGCAGTTTCGGGGGCCGTGGTATCGGCATTGGTCCTTTCGGCACCCGCGCACGCGGATATGTTCCTGYACCCCGGCCAGGTCGTCATGCTCGGTCCGGTAGCCGGAACGGGCACTGCCACCGGCGATTACGGTATCGGTGCCACGGACCTGTGCGAGTTCATGGAGTTCCCGACCCGGCTGTTGCAGGTCTGCGGTGACAGTTTCGCGGGGCAGGGAGTCGGCTTCGGCGGCTGGTACTCGCCGATCGCGCTGCACGTGGACCCCGACTCGATCGACGCCCCAGCGGGTATCCGCATCACCGGCGTGACCGGCACCTCGACACGGCTGCTGGCCGACCCGACGCCCGTGGGTGCATCGCAGCTTCCCGCCGGGATCGTGTCGATCAACCGCGAGAACTACATGCTGGTCACCACGACGCAGAATCTCCGCCCGGCGACCTCGCGTCTGGTGAAAGCCGATGCCGCGAAGGACAACTGGCCGACGGTCGCGGGATCGGAGCGCCCGGCCGATTTCGCCGGAGGCGGGCAGTCCCAGATCAGCGGCTACTACGACCCCATCCCCACACCGGAATCCGAGCGTGGCTGGGTGTACATCGTGGCCGACAACTTCGACCGCAGCGCGCCGGCGACGCTGTATCGCGTTGCACCGCAGGATTTCACCGACCGGGCCGCCTGGCAAGGTTGGTCGTCGGTGCACGGATGGGGCGCGGAGCCGACCCCGCTGTGGCCGGACCGGGTGGGCGAGATGAGCGTGCGCCAGATCGACGGCAAGACGGTGCTGTCCTACTTCAACGCCGGCACCGGCAACATGGAGGTCCGGGTCGCTTCCGACCCGACCCAGCTCGGTGCCGCGCCGGTGACGACGGTCGTGGTCGGGTCGCCATGGCCGGATCGGCCCGAGGACCTGCCGGCACCGCAGGACAACCGGCTGGCTCAGCCGTACGGCGGCTACATCTCACCGGCCTCGACGCTGGACGACCTGCGGGTATTCGTCAGCCAGTGGAACACCACGCCCCGCGGTGGCACGCCCTACCGGGTGATCCAGTACGCGGTGCACCCGTTTCATAGCTGATTCACATGCTCTAACCAGCCGGCACATTGCCGCCCGTCGGCATCATGAATCCATGAGCGAAGAAGCCGACAACTCGACCAGCACCACGGCCCCCGTGGCAGCCGCTGCAGCACCCCCGCCGCCTGCACCACCGCCACCGGCGGTGGTGGTGCCCTCCGAGGAGCGACCCCGGCACAACCGTGTCACCCAGGTCGCCGCCTGGGTGGGCATCGTCGCGGGCGTCACCTTCGTCGTCGCGGTGATCTTCTTCTCCGGTTTCATCCTGGGTAAGCACTCCGACGGCGGCGGACATCATCGCGGCGGACCGGACCGCGAGTCCGGCATGTTCCACCGGGGCGGGCCGCCGATGGGGCCGCCGCACATCTTCTTCCCGGGCGGACCGGGCGGACCCGCTGGACCGGGAGCGCAAGGCGGCCCCGGCTTCGGTCCGGGCTTCCAGGGCCCGCAGCAGGGGCAGAGCCCCGGTCCCGGCAACGCACCGGCCACGCCACCGCGCCCCTAAAACACTAAGAGGACCCTCGCGGGCGCGTGAGGAATCATCCGTAACTCTTGGCACTCTGACCTCATTCGTGAGAGTGTCGCTAACCATGACACGCCGACCGCTGCGCATTGCCGCGTTTGTCGCCGTGCTCGTGGTATCGCTGGGCCTGTCCGGCTGCAGCCTGCGTGCAGACGATCCTGACGTGGCCGCCTCGACGATCTTCGCCGTCGGCGATTGCGTGGATATCGATGCGGGCGAGGCTCCGACGCCGGATCCGGTGCGCGCAAGTGAGGTGTCCTGCGCCCAGGACCCGAGCTACACCGTCGGCGCCACCACCAACGCCGCCGGCGAATGCCCGACCAACGAGTACCAGCACGTGCCGACCGACTACGCCGAACCGTCGACCGCCCGGCTGTGCCTGGTGCCCAACCTCGTCGCCAACCAGTGCTACCTGATGGAAATGCCGATCGGGCTGGTCGAGAAGGCCTCCTGCGATGACCGCGACGACGGTGTGCTGGTCCAGGTCACCCAGCGTCTCGACGTCCAGGACCAGTCCGCCTGCCCGGCGAACGCCGGTTCCTACGCATGGCCCTATCCCGCGCCGGCCCGGACGTACTGCACGCAGACACTCTTCTAGCTTTGGCAAGCCAGCCGGTTTTGGCATGATCGAGCCATGCGGCTGACTGCACTGGCCGCCGGGGTGGGAGTGGCGCTGGCCCTCGCAGCTCCGGCCTCGGCCCGACCGTCTGATCCCGGCGTCGTCAGTTACGCGGTCCTGCCGAAGGGTTCGGTCAGCAATATCGTGGGAGCGCCGCTGGCGTGGGAAGCCGAGCTCACCAACCCGGGCCAGACCTTCTACGTCGACAACCCGGCCTGCAACAACTGGGCCGATATCGGTCTCCCCGACGTGTACGCCGATCCGGACCTGGCGTCCTTCAACGGCGCCGTCGCGCAGACCTCTGCCACGGATTCGACGCGACTGGTCAAACAGGCGGTCGGCGTTTTCGCCACCAACGATGCGGCCACCCGCGCCTATCACCGCGTCACCGACCGCACCACCGGATGCGCCGAGCAGACCACCACGATGCATCTGGACAACCTGGTCAACCAGGTGTGGACCTTCTCCGGCGGCGCGGCGACCGCCACCGACGCGGTCTGGGTGAAACAGGAGGGCGGCACGGACCGCAGGTGTTTCACCCAGACCCGTTTGCGGGAAAACGTTCTGCTGCAGGCGAAAGTCTGCCAACCCGGCAACGGTGGGCCCGCGGTCAACGTGCTGGCCGGGGCYATGCAGAACACCCTCGGGCAATAAGGGCGAACAAAACCCTTGGGAATATGTCAGACCTGTCTGGAAGATTGAATAGCAAAAGCACGTAGCGTCCAGATCCGGGGGAGGAGTGGTTCGCATGACGACCGCTGCCGCGCGCGATATGGAGTGCGCCTCCGGTCAGGTGGCCGCCGCGATCGCGGCGAACTGCCTGCACGACGGTCCGGTCGGCAAGGTCGGCCTGGAGATCGAGGCGCACTGTTTCGACATCACCGATCCCCTGCGCCGCCCGGGCTGGGATGAGCTCAGCGGGGTCATCGCGACGGCACCCGCGCTGCCCGGCGGCAGCGCCATCACCGTCGAACCCGGTGGCGCGGTCGAACTGTCCGGCCCACCGGCCGGCAGTGTCGCCGACGCGATCGTCGGGATGATCGCCGACCGCACGGTGCTCAAAGAGCATTTCGCCGCACACGGCCTCGGCCTGGTGCTGCTCGGTGCCGACCCGCTGCGGCCCGCGCAGCGCATCAACCCCGGCGCGCGTTATCAGGCGATGGAGAGCTTCTTCACCGCGACGGGAACCGCCGAGGCCGGCGCAGCCATGATGACCTCGACCGCGTCGGTGCAGCTCAACATCGAGGCCGGCCCGCGGGCGGGCTGGGCGGACCGCGTCCGGCTGGCACACGCCCTGGGGCCGACCATGATCGCGTTGTCGGCCAACTCGCCGCTGCTGGGCGGGCACTTCACCGGATGGCGCAGCTCCCGACAACGCGTCTGGGGCCAGCTGGACTCGGCGCGGTGCGGCCCGGTGCTGGGCGACAACGGCGACGATCCGGCCGCCGACTGGGCCCATTACGCACTTCGGGCCCCGGTGATGCTGGTGCGCACACCGGACGCGGTGCCGATGACCGAGTTCGTCTCGTACGCCGACTGGGCTGACGGCCGGGTGCCACTGGACGACCGTGTTCCCGGTGAAGAGGACCTCGAATATCACCTGACCACGCTCTTCCCGCCGGTGCGGCCGCGCCGCTGGCTGGAGATCCGGTACCTGGACAGCGTGCCCGACGACATCTGGCCGGCCGTGGTGTTCACCTTGGCCACGTTGTTGGACAACCCGGCTGCCGCCGAGATCGCCACCAGTGCCACCGCACCGGTCTCCGGTGAATGGGACCTCGCGGCCCGGGCCGGGCTCGCGGACCCGGGCCTGCGGGCCGCGGC